>JASFEC010000057.1:0-11262 GCA_050125045.1 Gammaproteobacteria bacterium
GGCCGCCGGCCTGGTGGCGGCGCTGCTCCTGGCCAAGGCCTGGTTCGGCAAGGCGGACCTCACCATGGCGCTGAACGGCGCTCTGGCCGGCCTGGTGTCCATCACCGCCGACCCGCTCTCGCCGTCCCCGCTGCTCGCGATGTGCATCGGCGCCATAGGCGGCCTGCTGGTGGTGGGCTCGATCGTGTTCCTCGATCGCAAGCTGAAAGTCGACGATCCGGTCGGCGCCATCTCCGTGCACGGCACCGCCGGCATCTGGGGCGTGCTGGCCGTGTTGTTGTCCAACGGCGATGCCACGTTCTCGGGTCAGCTGATCGGCCTGGCCGTGATCTTCGCCTGGGTCTTCTTCGTCAGCCTGATCGTCTGGATCATCCTGAAGGCAGTCGTGGGCATCCGCGTCTCCGAGCAGGAAGAGTACGAGGGCGTGGACCTCAACGAATGCGGCCTCGAGGCCTACCCGGAGTTCACCAAGACCGGCGACTGATCCTGTTTCGCATGGCAGGCGCACGGACGCGCCACTTACCGGCCGGGGGCTCGATGCCCCCGGCTTTCTTTTTGGGGCTGCCTCTACAGGGGCCGCGGCGGGGTGCTAGACTCTCGGCACCCATGACGGGAGCCCCGCGGGCCGACCGCGCCGCGGGCCCGGGAACCGGAGAACGACGATGAAAATGGTCTGCGCCATCATCAAGCCTTTCAAGCTGGACGACGTTCGTGAAGCGCTTGCGGACCTCGGGGTGCAGGGTATAACTGTGACCGAGGTCAAGGGTTTCGGGCGCCAGAAGGGCCACACTGAGCTGTATCGTGGGGCCGAGTACGTGGTGGATTTCCTGCCCAAGGTGAAACTGGAACTGGCGGTGCCCGACGACGCGCTGGAGCGCGTGCTAGAGTCGATCGTCAGCACGGCCCGCACCGGCAAGATCGGCGACGGCAAGATTTTCGTCTACGACCTGGAGCAGGCAATCCGCATCCGGACCGGCGAGACCGACGACAAGGCGCTCTGAGGAGGCCACCGCATGAGAACGCTGTTCATCACCCTGCTACTGACGCTCGCGGCCGTCACTGCGCACGCCGAGGACGTCTATCGGACCGTGCAGTCGGACGGCACCGTGGTCTACAGCGACCGCCCGCTGTCCTCGGACTCGGTCAAGATCACGCTCAACACCCGGCTGTCGGAAGAGGCCCGGGTGGCGGCGGAAGCCAGCGCGGCGGCAGCCGCGGCCGCAGCGCAGGCCGGCAGCGGCGACGACGACATGGCAGCGGCGCTCGCCGAGCAGCAACGCCTGAGGGCCGAAGCCTGCCAGAAGGCCCGCGAAGCGCTGGCCCTGTACGAGCGCTCGCCGCGCCTCTACGAGACCCTGCCCGACGGCGGCCGGCGTTATCTCTCGGACGAGGAGATCGCCACCGCGCGGATGGAGGCCCGCCGGGCCGTCGCGGACTTCTGCGAGCCCGAACCCGGGAACTAGCCGCGCCCGCGGCTGAGCGCTTGCCGTCGGCCCGGCCGGCGGCCCGCGCGCATTGGCGCCGCAGCCCTTTGGCGACGACTCGATGCGCTATACTGCGCGCCCTTTTTCGCCCTCCCGACACCGCCGGAGGCACGCCCGCATGAGCCAGGAACAGATCGAAGCCAACCGGCGGCTGTACGGCATCTCCCGGTGGAGCGACGGCTACTTCGACATCGGCGCGCAGGGCCGCCTCATGGTCCGTCCGTTCCGCAACGGCGCCGAGATAGACCTCGTCGAGCTCGTGCGTCGGGCCCGCCTGGCGGGACTGGCGCCGCCCATCCTGTTCCGTTTCACCGACATCCTGCGCGATCGGCTGGACCGGCTGCAGAACGCCTTCCGCGCGGCCATGACGGCGCATGACTACGAGACGCGCTACCGGGTCGTCTACCCGATCAAGGTCAACCAGCAGCGCAGCGTGGTGGACACGCTCGTCAGCCACGGCGGCGCACGCGTCGGCCTGGAAACGGGCAGCAAGCCCGAGCTCATGGCCGTGCTGGGCGTGTCACCGCCCGGCGGCCTGATCGTCTGCAACGGCTACAAGGACCACGAGTACCTGCAGCTGGCCCTGATCGCCCAGCGGCTCGGCCACGAGGTCTACATCGTGGTCGAGAAGCTGTCGGAGATGGATCGCATCATTCAGCTGGCGCGCGAGCTCGAGGTCGAGCCCCGGCTCGGCATGCGGCTCCGCCTGTCGAGCGTCGGCGCCGGTAACTGGCAGGACACGGGGGGCGAGAAGTCGAAGTTCGGCCTGACCGCGGGCCAGCTGCTCGCGGCCGCGGAGCGTGCGCGCGAGGCCGGCATGGGACATTGCGTGCGCATGCTGCACGTCCATGTGGGCTCCCAGGTCCCGAACCTCCGGGACATCCGCCGCGGTCTCACGGAGGCCGCGCGCGTCTACACCGACCTGCAGCGCGCCGGGCTGGCACTGGGGCTGATGGACGTTGGCGGCGGCCTCGGCGTCGACTACGAGGGCACCCGCTCGCGCAGCGCGAACTCGGTCAATTACAGCGTCGAGGAATATGCGCGCACCGTCGTGGGCACCCTGGCCGAGGTGTGTGATGCGGCCGGGGTCGAGCGGCCCGAGATCGTCTCGGAATCCGGGCGGGCGATGGCGGCGCAGCACGCCGTGCTCGTGACGAACGTGATCGACACCGACGTGCCGACACAGGCCCAGCCCACCGAGCCGCCGGCCGACGCGGGCGCCGAGGTCCGGGGGCTGTGGCAGCAGTTCGAGCGGCTGGCGGACAGTTCGCCGGAGGAAGTGTACCGAGAGACCCAGCACCTCATGGCGGAGCTGCACCAGCGGTACATCGCCGGAGAGCTCGACCTGCGGGAGCGCGCGCACGGCGAGGCGCTGGCGCGAGCGCTGATGCATGCCGTGCGCGACCGGCTGCTGGGCCAGGCCAACCCCCCAAGCGCCATCCTCGACGAGCTCAAGCAGATCACCGCGGACAAGCTGTTCGTCAACATGTCGGTGTTCCAGTCCCTGCCCGACATCTGGGCCATCGACCAGGTCTTCCCGATCATCCCGGCCCAGCGGCTCGACGAGGCGGCGACGCGCCGCGGTGTGCTGCGCGACCTGACCTGCGACTCCGACGGGCGCGTCGACCTGTACGTGGACGGCGAGGGCATCGAGCACAGCCTGCCCGTGCACACCGTCAGCGCAGACGAGGAGTACCTGTTGGCGGTCCTCATGGTCGGCGCCTACCAGGAAATCCTGGGCGACCTGCACAACCTGTTCGGCGATACCGACAGCGTCGACGTCTACCTGTCTCCGACCGGTGATCCCGTGCTGGGCATGCCGCGCAGCGGCGATACCGCGGAGCAACTGCTGGCCTACGTCCATTTCGCCGCCGATGAGCTGCGCGCGGCCTACGCCCGAAAGATCGCGGCGGCCGGCCTGGGCGAAGAGGACCAGAGCCGCTTCCTGCGGGCGCTGAGCGACGGCCTTTCCGGCTACACCTACCTGGAGGACTGAACATGCTGCGTGTCGGCTTCATCGGCCTGGGCGCCATGGGTCTCCCCATGGCCTTGAACCTGCATCGCGCCGGGCTGCTGGTCGGCGCCTGGAATCGCACTCCCGGCAAGGCCGAGGCGCTGGCCGCGGAGACTGGCGCGACGGCCGCGGTCTCGCCGGCCGCGCTGGCGGCCGGTTGCGACGTGCTCGTGACCTGCGTGTCGGCCGACGAGGACCTGCTCGAGATCGTCGACGCCGTCGCGCCCGCCCTGCCGGCGGGCGCCGTGGTCGCAGACTGCTCCACCGTCGCGGGCGCCACGGCCCGCGAGGCGGCGGCGCGGCTCGCCGCGGCAGGCGCCGGCTTCCTCGACTGCCCCGTGAGCGGCGGCACCGAGGGGGCGGTCGCCGGCACGTTGTCCGTCATGGTGGGGGGCGACGAGGCCGACCTGGCGAAGGCACGCCCGGCGCTCGAGGCCATGGGCGCCAATATCGTTCACATGGGCCCGGTCGGCGCCGGCCAGGCCGCCAAGGCCACCAACCAGGTCATGGTTGCCGGCATCAACCAGGCGGTCACCGAGGCGCTGGCCTTCGGCCAGGCCCAGGGCCTGCCGATGGACAAGCTCATCGCCGCGCTCGAGAAAGGGGCGGCCGGCAACTGGTTCCTGTCCCGTCGCGGGCCGACCATGATCCGCGGCCAGTACCCGCTGGGCTTCAAGGTCGGCCTGCACGCCAAGGACCTCGAGATCTGCCGTCGCATGGCCGGGGAACTGGGCGTCAAGCTTCCTCTCGTGGAGATGACGCTGTTGCACTACGAGCGACTGGAGCCGGCCAGCGCCGAGGAGGACATCTCGGCCCTTTTCCGGCTCAAATCAGATATGTTTTCTCCCGGCGGCGAGTGAAGACGCCGACGAGCACGAGGACCCACGCCGCATGAAAAAGACCATCAAGATCGCCACCCGGGAAAGCCGGCTCGCCATGTGGCAGGCGGAGCATGTCGCGACGGAACTCTGTCGTCACCACCCGGACGTCACCGTCGAACTGGTGCCCATGACCACCAAGGGCGACCAGATCCTCGACACGACCCTGGCAAAGATCGGCGGCAAGGGCTTGTTCATCAAGGAACTCGAGACGGCCATGCTGGAGGGGCGCGCGGACATCGCGGTGCACTCCATGAAGGACGTCCCCGCGGAGATGCCCGAGGGCTTCGAGATCGTCACCGTGCTGGAACGCGAGGACCCGCGGGACGCCCTGGTCTCGGCCGACTACCTCAGCATCGAGGCCATCCCTGCCGGCAGTATCGTCGGCACCTCGAGCCTGCGCCGCCAGGCCCAGCTCAGGCACGCGCGTCCCGACCTCCACGTCGAGCCGGTGCGGGGCAACGTGGAAACGCGCCTGCGCAAGCTCGACCATGGCAGTTTCGCCGCCATCCTGCTGGCCGCTGCCGGCCTGAAGCGCCTCGGTCTCGCCGAGCGCATCGCCGGCTTCCTGCCGTACGAGGTTTCCCTCCCGGCCGTGGGACAGGGCGCCGTCGGTATCGAGGCGCTGAGCGGCAACGTGGAGGTCGCATCCCTGGTGGCGGCGCTCGAGCACGCCGATACGCGTCGCTGCGTCAATGCGGAGCGCGCCTTTGCCGGGGGCCTCGGCGCCAGCTGCGAGTCGCCGGTCGCCGGCTTCGCCGTGATCGAGGGCGATGAGCTCTGGCTGCGCGGCCTGGTCGCAACGCACGACGGCGCCTCCGTGCTGCATGGGGAGCGCCGGGGTCCGGCCGCCGACGCCGCGGCGATCGGCGCCGCCCTGGCGCAGGACCTGTTCGACCGCGGGGCGGCAGCGCTGCTGCAGGACGGCTGAACGGATGCCCGGCAGCAGTCTCCGCGGCGTCACCGTGCTCGTCACCCGGCCGCAGGGGCTGGGCGAGGACCTGGTGCAGGCCATCGAGACCCGGGGCGGGGAAGCCATCCTCATGCCCAGCATTTCCATCCAGCCGGTCCAGCCCGACACCTCGGAACTGGCCGAGCTGTCCACGCTGCCGGCGGGCGGTCTGGTGATCTTTGCCAGCCGCAATGCCGTGGCCTGGGGAGCCCGATACCTGCCCCAGCCGCGACCCCGCATCGCCGCCATCGGGCCGTCGACGGCAAGCGCCCTGGCGGAGCTGGGGCTGAAGCCCGACGTGCGCCCCGCCGGATTTACGTCGGAGGACCTGCTGGCCCAGCCGGAACTCGAGAACCTCGCCGGGGTCCGGGTCTTCATCATCCGCGGCCAAGGCGGACGCGAGGCCCTGGCGGAAGGCCTCAAGGAGCGCGGCGCGCGCGTGCGCTACCTCGACGTCTACCGCCGTTGCCAGGCGACGCTCGACCCCGACCGGCGCCAGATCATCCTGGACCGCTGGGCCGGGGGCGAAATCCACGTCTTCACCGCCACCAGCGGCGATATTTTCCGCAACCTCTGTGGCATGTTCGGCCGCGAGGGAGAAGCGTTGATCCGGCGCACGCCGCTGGTGACCGTGAGCGAGCGTGTGTTACAAATTGCAGAGGACTGGGGCCACGCTGCCGACCGTATTCTGGCAGCCGGTCCCGACGACCAGAGCCTGGCCGAGGCCATCGCCCGCTGGCATGCCGCCGGGGCGTCAGACCGGACGGGAGCGACGGAATGAACGATTCCCGGAGTGAAGATCCCAGAGAAGGCGCGCCTGAAACGAAAGCGCCCGAGGATGCCGGCACCGCCGCCGCAACGCCGGCCAATGCCGATCCGGACCGGAAGCCTGCTGCGGATCCTGCCCCCGGCCCCGCCCGGGAACCCGCCCCCAGCAGCGACTCGACCGACACGTCGCCCGAACTGGGCGACACCGTCGCTCCGGAGCCCCCGCACGAGCATCCGGCCGAGTCACAGCACAAGGAACATCGCGGAGGTGGCGGTCTGCTGGCTTTGCTGGCACTCGTGGTCGCCCTGGCCGCTGCCGGCGGTGCCATCTACCTCTACTTGCTGCAGCATGAGGGACAGGCGGCCCGGGAGACGGCCGTGCAGCGGGTCGAGGCGACGGAACGGCTGCTGGCCGACCTGCGCGCCGAGGAGGCTGCCCTGCAGCGCCGGCTGGCCGGTCTGGAAGAAACGCAGGCCGAGCGCCGCCAGGCGCTGACCCTGCTGGAACAAGAGCTGGACGTGGTTCGCGGTCGGCTCCAGTCCCTGGAACAGGTGGAAACGGGGCCGGAACGCGCGCCCTCGCTGGCGGAGCTCGAGTACCTGCTGCTGATCGCCGATCGTGAACTGCAACTGGCCGACAATCCGCGCGTGGCGTTGGCCGCGTTGCGCGAAGCCGACCGCCGCCTGGCCCGCATGGACGAGCCGGCGCTGGCGGGGGCACGGGCCGCGCTCAACGACGAGATCGCAGCCGTCGAGGCCGTCGCCGGCGTCGACCGCGCAGGCATCGCCCTGCGCCTCGACAGCCTGGCCGGCCGCATCGAGGGGCTGCCGCTGCGCGGCAGTCTGGCGCCGCCGCTCGAGGGCGCCGGCAGCATCGACGATGCCGGGGCCAGCGGCTGGGATCGATTCGTAAGCCGCGTGCGGGGCGCCGCCGCGGGCCTCTTCCGCATCCGGCGCAGCGACGAGCCCGCCACGCCGCTGCTGGCGCCGGACGAGTCATTTTTCCTTTACCGCAATGTCGAACTCGACCTGAAGAGCGCTCGCCTCGCCGCGCTGGCGCGCGACGCCGCCAATTACTCGGCCGGGCTCGCCGGCGCCCGCGCCGCCCTGGGCGACTATTTCCAGGCCGATGACCCGGCCGTGGCCGCTGTGCTCGAGGCCATCACCGAGCTGCAGGGCCGCGACGTCGAGCCGCAATGGCCGGAGATCTCCCGGTCGCTGACCTTGCTGCGCGCCGCCGGAGCCGGCGAGTAGATGCGCTGGGGCCTGCTCCTGCTGGTGGCGCTCGCGCTCGGCGCGCTGGGCGCCCACTGGCTGCTCGGCGACCAGGGTTATGTGCTGATAGACGTCCGCGGCTGGACGGTGGAGACCTCGGTGCCCGGGCTCGTGATCGCGCTGCTGCTGCTCTACGTCGCCGTGCGCCTACTGATCTGGCTGTTCCGCGCCCCGCGACGCATGGGACAGACCGTGGGCGAGTACCGCGCCCGGCGCAGTCAGCGCCGACTGGACCAGGCCTTCGCCGCGATTGCCGAAGGCCAGTGGGGTCGGGGCGAGCGCCTGCTGGGGCGCGCCGCGCGCGGGCCTGCGTCGTTGGCGGGCTACCTGTCGGCCGCGCGCGCAGCCCAGGAACAAAATGCCGTCGACCGCCGCGACGAGTGGCTGCGGTTGGCCTACGAGGCCGATCCGGACGCGACGCCCGCGGTGCTGCTGACCCAGGCGGAACTGCAGCTGGACAGCGGCCAGCTGGAGGAAGCCGTGGCCACGCTGCGTCGGCTCGAGGAGACCAGTCCCTCCCATCCGCGCGGCCTGACCCTGCAGGCGCGCGCCCTGGAGCAGCTGGGTGACTGGGGCGCGCTGGACGCCTTGCTGCCACGCCTGCGCAGCGCGCGCGTGCTGGAGACCGAAACACTGGAGCAGCTCGAGATTCGCACCGCGTGCGCCCGGCTGGAGGGCGCAGCAGATGCAGCAGCCCTGGAAGCTGCCTGGAAGAGCCTGGCACGCAAGCTGCGGCAGCGCCCGGCGCTGATCGAGAGCTACGCGGGCAGCGCCGTGCGCCTCGGCCTGCCGGGCGAAGCGGAGACCATGTTACGCAAGGCGCTCAAGACCGCCTGGGCACCGAGCCTGGTCAACCTTTACGGGCGACTGGAAACCACCGACCCTGCGAAGCAACTGGCGATGCTGGAGAAATGGCTCGCCCAGCGCCCGGAGGACGCAGAGCTGTTGCTGGCCTGCGGGCGGCTCTGCCTGAAGAACGAGCTTTGGGGCAAGGCGCGCAGCTACCTGGAGACCAGCCTGGCGATCCGGCCGCTGCCCGAGAGCTGGCGCATCTACGGCGAGCTGCTCACCCAGCTGGGCGAATCCGGGGCCGCCTCCGAGGCCTTCCGCAAGGGGCTGGCAGCCGCCGCCGGGGACACGCCGGCACTCGCCCCTCCAAGGGCCGGCGCCGCCTGACAAGGACGTGGCTCAGGCCGCCGGCGCCGAGAACTCGAAAGAGTCGAAGAACAGCCGCCCGTGGGACAGGCCGCGTGCGGGAAACAGCTCCTGGATCACGCCGATCATGGGCGGCGGTCCCGCGGCATAGACATCCACGTCCGCCAGCGACGGATAATCCTCCAGCACCGCCTCGTGCACCCAGCCGGAACGGCCGCGCCACTGATCCTCGGGCCGCGCCTCGGACATGACGGGGATGTAGTCCAGCCAGTCGTGCTCTGCGGCCCACCGTGCCACGAGCGCGTCCTCGTACAGGTCGCGCGGCCGGCGCACGCCCCAGTAGAAGCGCACCGGCCGGGTCGCGCCCTGGTGGATCAGTTGCGCCAGCATCGACTTGATCGGCGCAAAGCCGGTGCCCCCGGCAATCATTACCAGCGGTCGCCCGGAACCCTCCCGCAGCCAGAAACCGCCCAGGGGCCCCTCCAGCCGGAGCAACGATCGGGCGTCAATCTCCTCGAACACCTGGGCGGTGAACTCGCCCCCCTCGACCCGGCGCACGTGGAACTCCAGGCGCTCCGACTGGTGCGGCGGACTGGCGATCGAGTAGCTCCGCCGACGCCCGTCGCGCAGCAGGAAATCGACATACTGGCCGGCGAGGAACACGAAGGGATCCAGCGCCGGGAGCTTCACCACCATGCGCACCACGTCGTGGGAGAGGCGCTCATGGGTCTCGACGCGACAGGGCAGCCGCCGGATCCGGACTTCCTCCGGCACTTCCAGGGCGCGCGCCTCCAGCTCGAGGTCGGTCACGGCCCGCGCCTGGCACAGGAGGGCGCGCCCGGCCGCGGCCTCGTCCGCCGTGATCCCCGGCGGCAGGCCATGGGGATAGCCGACCTCGCCCCTGATCACACGGGCTTCGCAGGCGCCACAGCTCCCGCCTCGGCAGCTGTGCGGCAGGTGCAGCCCGGCGCGCAGCCCGGCGGCGAGCACGGGCTCGTCATCGAGCACCTCGAAGGTCTCGCCACCAGGATGTAATCTGACACGATGAGTCATTCGGACAATCCAGCGGCCGCTCCTGCCGGCCTGACCGTGGTGGGCTGCGGCTACACCGGCCGCCGCCTGTGGCAAATATGTCGCCCGCGTGGGCGCGACTTCGTCGGCACGGCCAGCTCGGATGAGAGCGTGTCCGGCCTTCGTGCGCTCGGGATCGCGGCCCGGCTGCTCGATCTCGACCGGGCCGACTCCCGGCTGCCGCCGGAAGACTGTACCGGCCGCGCCGTGATCTACATGGCGCCGCCCCCGGACACGGCGGATACCGATCCAAGGCTGCGCAGTTTCCTCGCCGGACTGCCTGCCCTGCCGCGCGCTCTAGTCTACCTCAGCACCACCGGAGTCTACGGCGACACGGGCGGCGCGCCGGTGGACGAGGACACGCCGCCGCGGCCGGCCTCCGCCCGCGGCAAGCGTCGTCTCGATGCCGAGCAGGCGGTCTCGGCCTGGGGAGCCGGGCATGCGGTGCCCGTCAGGATCCTGCGCGTGCCCGGCATCTACGGCCCCGGCAGGCTGCCGCTGGAGCGCATCCGCCAGGGCGCGCCCGTAGTGCGGGCCGCAGAGGCGGGCCCGGGCAACCGGATTCACGTGGACGACCTCGCCGGAGCCTGCCTGGTCGCGGCGGATTACCAGGGTCCGCGACAGGTTTTTAACGTGGGTGACGGGGGCCATGCCAGCATGACGGAATACTTCCGCGCCGTCGCCGCGGCCGCAGGCCTGCCCGCCCCGCCCGAACTCCCGCTGGCGGACCTGCTCGCACGGGTCTCCCCCGCCATGCGGAGCTTCCTGGTTGAGAGCCGGCGGGTCGATACCACCCGGATGCGCGAGGAACTGGGTTTCAAGCCAAGATATGCCTCACTCGAGGCCGGAATCGCCGCCAGCCTGGCGGACTTCGACTGAAATACCGTATACAATCCACAGTATTTCTTGTCAGGCAGGATCAGCCATGGCCATCCAGCGCACCAATCTGCGCGACCAGGTCCGCGAAGAACTCCTCAACTGGCTGGCCGACGGCCGCCTGCCCCCCGGGCAGCGGCTGGAGGAAGAACGCATCAGCCGGGCGCTCGGCGTCAGCCGCACACCGCTGCGCGAAGCCCTGACGAGCCTGGCGAGCGACAGCCTGGTCGAGGCAATTCCCCGCCGCGGGTTCCGTGTGCCCAAGCTGTCCGCCGAGCGGGTGCGCAATCTCCACCCGATCGTGGGCGCGCTCGAGGGCCTGGCGGTCCGTTTGAGCGGCTCCCAGGCGGCCTACCTGGCCGACCCGCTCGATACCCTGAACGAGCGGCTGGGCTCGGCTCACCTGAGCCCGATGCAGCGCGCCGACCTCGACCGGCGCTGGCACGAGACGCTGGTCAGCCGCAACCCGAACCGGGAGCTGGCGCAGTTGCTGGACCGGGTCCGCGGTCGCCTGCGCCCCTATGCGGGCAGCTGGGAACGCAGCACCCGCGATATCGAGCAGTCCCGCAACGAGCACGCGGAAATCGCGCGACTGCTGGCGCGCGGCGAGGTCGACCCGGCAGCCGAGGCCGTGTTGCGTCACTGGGTCGGCGGCATCCGCGTGGTCACCGCCTGGATCCAGGGCGGCCAGGCCGGCTAAAGCCGGGCGTCGGCCGCCTGGTCAGGGCCGGCTGGCGGCGCTCCCGAGCCAGTCGGTCAGCGGCAACCACTGCTCCCAGTCCTGCCAGG
>JASFEC010000058.1:0-11134 GCA_050125045.1 Gammaproteobacteria bacterium
GCCCTGCAGGGTGCCGAAGGCCGTGAAGGGCGAGGGGTCGCCGCTGCCCCCGTGCACGCGGTGCACGCCCACGACCCGATCGGTCTCCTGGTAGATGTAGTCCATGTCGTTGACCGTGGTGCCCACGTCCTCGGCGGTGATGTACCGGCCGCCGAGCGAGCCGATGAAGCGGCCGAAGGCGCGGAACAGGCCCTCGCTCTTGTCCTTGGCAGGATCGCCGATCAGCACGGCCTTGCCGCCGCCGAGGTTCAGGCCGGAGACGGCGGCCTTGTAAGTCATGCCCCGCGACAGGCGCAGCACGTCCTTCACCGCCTCGTCGTCGCTGGCATAGGGCCACATGCGCAGGCCGCCCAGCGCCGGGCCGAGGGCCGTGTCGTGGATGGCGACGATGGCCTTGAGGCCGCTGTCCTTGTGTTGGAAAAACACGACTTGCTCGTGGCCCATGCCCTCGAGCTGCTGGAACAGATTCATCTGCGGAGACCTCCTGCTTTGGTCCGGTTAGGGCGTCCACCCTTGTCGTTGTTCTGGCGAGCGACGCCCGCGCGGGGCCCCTGTGGGCCGCGCGCGGCAGTCAGCAATGACGCGGATCGCGCCGCAGGGCCGGGCGGAGAGGCAGGCCTCCGGGTCCCGCCGGGCGGCGAGTCGGGCCGCACAATTATAGCCAGCGGCGAAAACTCCTGCATTCCCCAGAGCTTGTGCCGCGACGCAGCATCGGCGGCCGCCCCGGCTCGGCGCGGCTTGTCGCTATAATCAGGGGCTTGCGACCTTGGCGGCATCACCAGGTACGACGGAACACATGAGCACAGCAGCACGCGCATTGGAGGTCCTGCCGGGCGGCGCCGGGCGGCCGCTGCGGTTCGTTACCGCGGCTTCCCTGTTCGACGGGCACGACGCCGCGATCAACATTATCCGGCGCATCCTCCAGGCCCACGGCGCGGAGGTCGTCCACCTTGGCCACAACCGCAGCGTGGCCGACATCGTGCGCGCCGCCCTTCAGGAGGATGCGGACGGCATCGCGGTCTCGTCGTACCAGGGCGGCCACAACGAGTACTTTCGCTACATGGTCGACATGCTGCGCGAGCATGGCGCCGAGCATATCCGCGTCGTGGTCGGTGGCGGCGGGACGATCTCGCCGTCCGAGCGGCGGGCGCTCGAGGCCTATGGCGTCGAGCGGGTGTATGGCCCCGAGGACGGCATGGAGCTCGGCCTCGACGGCATGATCGACGATGTCTTCAAGCGTGTCCGGGCGGTCCAGCGGCCGGAGCTCCCGCCCGGCGCCGAGGGCCCGCGCGATCACCTCCGCATCGGTCGCACCCTGAGCCGGATCGAGGAGGGCATGGAGGACGACCGTGGCGTGCGCCGGCCCGCGGCGGCAAATGCAGCCGGCAAGGCCGTGCCCGTGATCGGCATCACCGGCACCGGCGGTGCCGGCAAGTCCAGCCTGACCGACGAGCTCCTGAACCGTTTCCTGCGGGCCTTCCCGGGGCGCAACCTCGCCGTGCTGGCGGTCGACCCGACCCGCCGGCGCACCGGCGGCGCGCTGCTGGGGGACCGCATCCGCATGAACTCGCTGGCGGACGAGTGTATTTTCATGCGCTCGGTGGCGACCCGGCGCCAGCACCTGGCGACCAGCGCGGCGCTGGCCGAGGCTGTCGACTTCCTCAAGTCGACCGGCTTCGACCTGGTCATCGTCGAGACGGCCGGGATCGGCCAGAGCGACACCGAGGTCGTCGACCTCGTGGACCTGCCGGTGTATGTCATGACCAGCGAGTACGGGGCGGCCAGCCAGCTGGAGAAGATCGACATGCTCGACTTCGCCGAGCTGGTCGTGCTCAACAAGTTCGAGAAGCGCGGCGCCGAGGACGCGCTGCGGGATGTGCGCAAGCAGTGGAAGCGCAACCGCAAGGCCTTCGATTTGGCCGACGAGGACGTTCCCGTCTACCCCACGATTGCCAGCCAGTTCAACGACCCCGGCGTGAACCGGCTGTTCCGCGCCCTGTGCGCGGCCCTGGTGCGGCGCTGCGGCCTGGATGAGGCCGACTGGACGCCGCCGGAGCTGCCGACCGCGACGGACCACGGCGCATTGATCCCGCCCCGCCGTGTTCGCTACCTGGCGGAGATTGCCGACGACGGGCGCCGCGCCAACAGCGAGAGCGAGGCGCAGGCGGCATGCGCGAGCACGGCCTGGGCCTGCTGGCGGGCGCTCGAGGGCATCGATCCGCACCGGCCAGACGCGCTGCAGCCGTACCCCGGAGAGGCCCTGGCGGGCGACGAGCCGCTCGCCGCCCTGCGGCGCCGCTACCAGGAGGCGCTCGGCGGGCTCCATCCCGAGTCGCTGGCTGCCCTCAGGGAATGGCCCGCGCGTCGGGCGGCGGTGGAGGCGGACGAGTACAGCTACGCGGTCCGAGACCGGGAGGTCCGGGGCCAGAATTACACCGAATCGCTGAGCCACCTGAAGCTGCCCAAGCTGGCACCGCCGCAGTTCGAGGACTGGGGCGCGCAGCTGCGTTTCCTGCTGCGGGAGAACCTGCCCGGCGGCTATCCATACACCGCCGGGGTCTATCCCTACCGTCGCGAGGCGGAGGACCCGATCCGCATGTTCGCCGGCGAGGGCATGCCGGAACGGACCAACCGGCGCTTCCATTACCTGGCCTCGGGTCACGCGGCGACCCGCCTGTCGACAGCCTTCGACTCGGTCACCCTCTACGGTGAGGACCCCGACGAGCGGCCCGACGTCTACGGTCGCATCGGCAATTCAGGCGTGTCCATCGCCACCCTGGACGACATGAAGCGGCTGTACTCGGGCTTCGACCTCTGCGACCCGGGCACCTCGGTCTCGATGACCATCAACGGCCCGGCGCCCATGATCCTGGCGATGTTCATGAACACCGCCATCGATCAGCAGGTAGAGAAGCACCTGCGCGCCACGGGTGGCTGGGAGGCCGCCGAGCGGCGGATCAGCGAGCTGCTGGCGGGTCGGGAGCGACCGGTCTATCGCGGCGAGCTGCCCGACGGCCACGACGGTGCCGGCCTGGGCCTGCTGGGCGTGTCCGGCGACCAGGTCGTGGACGCCGAGACCTACGATCGGATCCGGGAGGAGACGCTGGCCCGGGTACGGGGGACCGTCCAGGCCGACATCCTCAAGGAGGACCAGGCCCAGAACACCTGCATCTTCTCTACGGAGTTCGCCCTGCGCATGATGGGCGACGTCCAGCAGTACTTCACGGACCACCGGGTGCGGAACTTCTATTCCGTCTCGATCAGCGGCTACCACATCGCCGAGGCCGGGGCGAACCCGGTCACCCAGCTGGCCTTTACGCTGGCCAACGGCTTCACGATCGTCGAGTACTACCTGGCAAGAGGCATGAAAATCGACGATTTTGCGCCGAACTTGTCGTTTTTCTTCTCGAACGGCATGGATCCTGAATATGCGGTGATCGGCCGCGTGGCCCGCCGCATCTGGGCCCGGGCGATGAAGCGCCTGTATGGCGGCGGGCCCCGCAGCCAGATGCTCAAGTACCACATCCAGACCTCGGGCCGAAGCCTGCACGCGCAGGAAATGCACTTCAACGACATCCGGACGACCCTGCAGGCGCTGTACGCCCTGTTCGACAACTGCAACAGCCTGCACACCAACGCCTATGACGAGGCGCTCACCACGCCCACGGAAGCCTCCGTCCGGCGTGCCGTCGCGATCCAGCTGATCATCAACCGGGAACTCGGCCTGAACCGCAACCAGAATCCCTGGCAGGGCTCTTTCGTCATCGATTACCTCACCGACCAGGTCGAGGAGGCGGTGTATGCCGAGTTCGAGCGGATCACCGAGCGCGGCGGGGTCCTCGGTGCCATGGAGTCGATGTACCAGCGCGGCCGGATCCAGGAAGAGAGCCTGTATTACGAGCACAAGAAACACGACGGCAGCCTGCCCATTGTGGGCGTCAACACCTTCCTCGGGCCGGACGGCGGTGACGACGGCTCGGTCGACGACGGCCAGCTGATCCGTTCCAGCGAGGACGAGAAGGCGGCCCAGGTCGCTTCGACCCGCGCTTTCAACGCGGCGTCCGGCGAGACCGGGGACCGGGCGCTGGAGGCCCTGGCGAGCGCTGCGGCGAGTGGCGGCAACGTTTTCGACGGCCTCATGGAAACCGTCAAGCGCTGCTCGCTCGGCCGGATCAGCCGGGCCCTCTATGCCGTCGGCGGACAATATCGTCGTAACATGTAGTGGCGCGGCCGGGGGGGTCGCGCCTGCTTTTCATCGCGGAATGATTCTGCTAGCTTTCCGGGCTCCCCGCGGGGATGCTCGCGGCTGCACCCCGTACCTGACTCTGTCACATTGAAGAGGTTCTCATGCATCAAAACAGGAGATGGCGCCCCAGTGCGTACGCCGCCCTGGCGTTGATCGCGGTATTGCCGCTCGGTCATGCGGCCGCGCAGGAACGCACCCTGAACGCCGCGCTCGCGGAGCAGAAGGCCGGCGTCCAGGACGCTGCCCGCTCCCAGGCCCGCGTCGCCCAGCTGGCGGACGAGACGACCGAGCTGCTCGGCGAGTACCGGGTCACCATCCAGCGGTTGGACCGGGTGCAGATCTACAACGAGAATCTCGAGTCCCTGGTCAGCGACCAGGACGCCGAAAAGCTGGATATCCAGCGCCAGCTGGAGAGCTTCCAGGAAGTCCAGCAGGACATTATTCCGCTGATGTACGAGATGATCGACGACCTCGAGAGCTTCGTCGAGCTCGATATGCCGTTCCAGCTGACGGAGCGCCGCGAGCGGGTGCAGATGCTGCGCGAGATCATGGAGCAGTCGGACGTCACCGTGTCCGAGAAGTATCGCCAGATCATGAACGCCTACCAGATCGAGGCGGATTTCGGTCGCACCACCGAGGCCTATGACGGCCAGCTGGGCGACCGCAAGGTGGATTTCCTTCGGGTCGGCCGCATCCTGCTGGCCTACCAGACGCCGGATCGGGAAGAGACCGGCTTCTGGAACAAGAACACCCGCGAGTGGGAGATCGCCAACGACTACCGCAATGACGTGGTGGAGGGCCTCCGGATCGCCCGCCAGCAGGCGGCGCCGAACCTGCTGCGCCTCCCGCTGCCCGCGCCCGAGACGGAGCAGGTGCAATGAGAAAGCTGATGATCGTGACGGCCGCCCTCGCGGCCACGCTCGCTGCGCCGCAGGCCCTGGCCGTGGAATCGCTCGACCAACTGCTGCAGGAAGTGCGCAAGGCGCGCTCCGAGCTCAGCGCTGAGAACAAGGCCCGGGAGCAGCGCTTCATCCAGAATCGTAACGAGCAGCGCGATCTGTTGCGGCAGGCCCAGGAGGAGCTGGCCGCGGCGGAGGCTCGCAGCGACCAGCTCACCGAGCAGTTCAATACCAATGAACTGGAGCTGGCCGAGCTCAACGAGACCCTGCGGTTGCAGCTCGGCAACTTCGGCGAGCTGTTCGGCGTCGTGCGCCAGGTCTCCGGCGACACGGTCGGCCTGATCCGCAGCTCGCTGGTCACTGCCCAGGACACGGGCCGGGAGGCGGTGGCCGAGCGGCTGGCGCAGGTGCGCGGCGTGCCTTCCATGGAGGAGCTGAACAACCTGCGCGCCCTGCTGGTCGAGGAGATGGTGCGCAGCGGAAAGATCGCGCGTTTCACGTCGACCGTGACCCGCCCGGACGGCACCCAGTCCGAAGAGGAGCTCGTCCGGATCGGCGTCTTCAACCTGATCTCCGGCGACCGTTTCTTCAACTACCTGCCCGAGACCAACACCATCCTGGAGCTGGCCCGCCAGCCGCAGGCCCGCTACCGGAACATGGCCGATGAGTTGTTCACCGCCAGCCCCAACACCACGGTGGCGGCGGCGGTCGACCCGGGCCGGGGCTCGCTGCTGGCCCTGCTGATCCAGGAGCCGAGCCTGGGCGAGCGCATCGACCAGGGCGGCCTGGTCGGCTATGTCATTATCGCGCTTGGCATCATCGGTCTGCTGATCGCGCTGGTGCGCTGGCTTTATCTCGGCGCCGCCGGAACCCGTATTCGCGGCCAGTTGAAGTCCGTCGACCAGCCCAACGAGAAGAATCCGCTCGGCCGCATCCTCAAGGTCTACGACGACAACCGCGACGCCGACACCGAGACGCTCGAGCTGAAGCTCGACGAGGCCATCCTCAAGGAAGTGCCGAAGCTCGAGACCTGGCAGGGCGCCATCAAGGTCATCGCCGCGGTCGCCCCGCTGCTCGGCCTGCTCGGCACCGTGACCGGCATGATCGTGACCTTCCAGGCGATCACCCTGTTCGGCACGGGCGATCCCAAGCTCATGGCCGGCGGCATCTCGCAGGCCCTGGTCACCACGGTGCTCGGCCTGACGGTCGCCATCCCGCTCGTGCTGCTGCACAGCGTCGTGGCCAGCCGGAGCAAGGCCCTCATCGAGGTCCTGGAGGAGCAGAGTGCCGGGATCATTGCCAAGCAGGCGGAAGCCGGCAGATGAACCCTTTCGTCGATGCGTTCGTATCGATCCGCGACTTCTTCGAGACCGGCGGGGATGTGCTCTACGGCATCCTCGCGGTCACGATCCTGATGTGGACGTTCATTATCGAGCGCATCTGGTACTTCTACTTCGTCCTGCCAAAGCAGGTGGAGGAAGTGCGCCAGGAATGGGACGCGCGCCGCGACACCACCTCGTGGGCCGCCAACCAGATCCGGAGCTACCTGATCTCGGTGGTCAACGTGTCGAGCCGGCGCTACCTGCTGCTGATCAAGACGCTGATGGCGGTGCTCCCCCTGCTCGGGCTGCTCGGCACCGTGACCGGCATGATCGCCGTGTTCGACGTGATGGCCTTCGCCGGCACCGGCAACGCCCGGCTGATGGCCGGCGGCGTGTCGAAGGCGACCATCCCGACCATGTCGGGCCTGGTGGCCGCGCTGTCGGGACTGTATTTCGCCGCCTGGCTGGAGAAGAAGGCGAACATCGCCGGCGAGCGGCTGGAAGGCCTCCTGGTGCGACATTGAGGACTGAACGGGCATGAGACGCCGCATTGCCAGAACAGAGGATGAGGCCGAGATCAACATCACGCCGATGTTGGACATTGTTTTCATCATGCTGATCTTCTTCATCGTGACCACTTCCTTCGTCAAGGAGGTCGGGATCGAGCTGAACCGCCCGTCCAACGAGCCGCAGGAAGAGAAGAAGATCTCCGAGGTGATCGCCATCCGGATCGAGTCGAATGGCCAGATCCAGGTCAACAACCGGCCGGTGGACATCCGCGCGGTGCGCGCCAACGTCGAGGGCGAGCTCGCCACCAAGGGATCGGAGACAGCCGTGGTCGTCATCGCCGACCGGGCGGCGGACTCCGGGCTGATGGTGCGCGTCATCGATCAGGCCAGGATGGCGGGCGCCATTTCCGTATCGATTGCGGCGATGGCGCGCTAGCCGCGGCGAAACTTTAGCTACAGACCGGGGTCCAGAACTTCATGGCAAGAAGGCACGCGGCACGCGAGGAAGAGACCGAGATCAACATCACGCCGATGTTGGACATCGTCTTCATCATGCTGATCTTCTTCATCGTGACCACCTCCTTCATCCGCGAGACCGGCATTGACCCGCAGCGTCCGGAGGCCGTCACGGCGGCCCGCCAGGACCGCGGCAATATCCTCATCGCGATCTCCGCGACCGGCCAGATCTGGATGGACAAGCGGGTCGTGGAGCTGGAATCCGTGCGCCAGCGGATCGAGCAGGCCCGCAACGAGAGTCCGGAGAGCACCGTCGTGATCATCGCCGACGCGCGGTCCGAGACCGGCATTCTGATCGACCTGATGGACCAGGTCCGCCTCGGCGGCATCCTCAACATCTCCGTGGCCGCGCAGTCGGGGGGGCAGTAATGAGGTTCCTGCTTTCCGTCGTTTCCGGCGTCGTCGTTGCGCTCTTGTTGTTCCTGCTGATGCACGCGCTCATCGGCGGCCGGGACGGCTTCGAGCGGCCGCCCGATACCGGGCGCGTGGTCGAGTTTGTCCGCGTCCGCGCCGACGAGATCGTGCAGACCCGTGAGCGACGGGTGCCGAAGAAGCCGCCGCCCCCCGACAAGCCGCCACCGCCGCCGCAGCTGCAGACGCAGGCGCCGCAGCAGCAGGTGAAGCAGGTGCTCGACATCGAGACGCCGGACATCTCCGTCGGTTTCACCGGCGGGCCGGTCGTGGCCGCTGCCTGGCAGGCCGGCGACAGCATGGGTGACGGCGACATCATCCCGATCGTGCGGATCGAGCCGACCTATCCTCGCGATGCGCTGATGCGCGGCATCGAGGGCTCGGTGAAGATCAGGCTCACGATCCTGCCCGACGGCTCCGTAGGCGACGCCCAGGTCGTCGATGCCGACCCGCCGCGGGTCTTCAACCGCGAGGCGATCCGCGCCGTGCTGCGCTGGAAGTTCAAGCCGCGGATCGTCGACGGCGTGGCGGTGTCGCGGGAAGCCACCGTGGATGTCGGCTTCTCGCTGAACCAGAATAACTAGGGTCGAGTGCCGATGAAGACTTCCTGCGTGGCTCCTTTCCGACTCCTTCTTCCGCTGCTCGCCTTGCTGGCGGCGGGGCTCGTGCCCGCAACCGCTGCGGCCCAGCAGCAACCGACCCCGGAGGTCGAGCGCGAGGAGCCCGACGTACTGATGGGCGAGCGCGCCTACCGTCGCTTCGAGAGGCTCACGGAGCTCTACTCCGAGAACAAGTACCAGGAGCTGCTGACGGCCGTGCAGGAGTACCTGGAAGGCCCGCTCAACGACTATGAGCGCGCCATGGGCGAGCAGATCTACGGCTTCGTGCTGATCTCCCAGGATCGCGTGGACCAGGCGATCGCGCGCTTCGAGCGGGCCGTTGAGCTCGACTCCCTGCCCAACAAGGCGCACTTCAACATGATGAAGTCGCTGGCGCAGCTGTATGCCTCGCGCGAGGAGTGGCAGCGCTCCATCGACATGATGCAGGAGTACCTGAAGTTCCAGCCGGAGCCGGCGCCGGAAGACCGCATCATGATGGCCCAGAACTACGCCCAGATGGAGCGCTACCGCGAGGCCCTGCCCTGGGTCACGGGCGCCATCCGGCAGGGGGGCGCGAAGGCGAAGGAGAGCTGGTACCAGCTGGCGCTGGCCATTCACTTCGAGCTGGATGATTACCGGGCGGCGGTCGACATCCTGAGGACCATGGTGGCGCGCTGGCCGGAGAAGCTGAAGTACTGGGAGACGCTGTCGGGCGCGTACCAGGAACTGAACCAGGACACCGACGCGCTGGCGGCCCTGATGACGGCGTACGACGGCGGCCTCATCACCGAGCAGGCCAAGCTGCTCACCTTGGCCCGCATGAGCATGTACGTGGAGTTGCCCTACGAGGCGGCGCAGATCCTCACCAAGGCGATGGAGACGGGGCAGGTCGAGGCCAATGAGGCCAACCTGCGGCTGCTGCTCGGCGCCTGGACAGCCGCGCGCGAGTACCGGCGCGCGGGCGAAATCATCGACCGCCTGGCGCCGATGACGGGCGAGGGCGACCTGCTGATTCAGAAGGCACGCCTGATGATGGAGCAGAATGCCTGGCAGGAGACGGTCGACTCGGCCCGGGCCGCGCTCGAGGTCGGCAATGTCAAGAACCCCGGCGGCGCCTGGCTGATGATCGGCATCGCCTCCATGGAGCTGGGCCAGCTGCGGGAATCCCGCAACGCCTTCCAGCGCGCCCAGGACTTCGATGCCAAGACCCGCAGCCAAGCCCGCGAGTGGCAGCGGTTTGTCGAGGACCGGATCCAGCTCGCCGAGTTGCGGGCGCGTAACAACTAGCCCCGTCCCCCAGGATCGCTGCGAGGGGTCGCCCGCAGGCGGCGGCCCTGCATAATGTGATCACGCTCACATTATGTTAACCATCCGTGATTCTGTGACTGCGGTCGCATCGGCCCCGCCGGCCGCCACCGAGAATCAAGCCCGTGAATTTCACGTAATAACGGGCCATCCGGGTCTGGACAGTGGACGGTATGGGATCTTCCGGGAACAACAGCGCGAGACAAGACGGCGGGCCGGCAGGCAGGCGCCTGCTGGAGGCTTCCGAGCAGGCCATCGACCGTTTTCTCGACGCTGCCTGGATGGAGCGCGGTCTCTCCAAGAACACCCTGACGGCCTACCGCACCGACCTGCGGGCGCTGGCGCGCTGGCTGGCCGCCCGCGGCCAGGGCCTGACGGAAGCCGAGCGCGCCGATATCCTGGGCTTTATTGCCGAGCGCGCGGCGGGCGGCGCCCGCCCGCGCTCGTCGGCGCGACAGCTGTCCAGCTTCCGCCGCTTCTTCCGCTGGTGGGTGCGGGAGCTTGGCACCGGCAGCGATCCCACTGCCGAGATCTCCATGCCGAAGATCGGGCGCCCCTTGCCGAAGTCGCTCAGCGAAGACGAAGTCGAGGCGCTGCTCAACGCGCCGGACACCACCGACCCGCTCGGGCACCGCGACCGCACGATGCTGGAGGTGCTCTACGCGACCGGCCTGCGCGTGACGGAGCTGGTGGACCTGAAACTCACGCACATCAACCTCAACCAAGGCGTGGTGCGCATCGTCGGCAAAGGCGGACGGGAGCGTCTCATCCCGCTCGGGGAAGAGTCGCTCGAGTGGCTGCAACAGTTCCTCGACGGCCCGCGCGGCGAAATCCTGCTGGAGAAGCAGACCGACTACCTGTTCCCGACCCGCCGCGGCGACCGGATGACCCGCCAGGCCTTCTGGCACATCATCAAGCGCTATTCGCAACGGGCCGGCATCAACCGCACCCTCTCGCCACACGTGTTGCGGCACGCCTTTGCGACGCACCTGCTGAACCACGGGGCCGACCTGCGCGTGGTGCAGATGCTGCTGGGCCACAGCGATCTCTCGACCACGCAGATCTACACCCATGTGGCGCGCGAGCGGCTGCGCGAGCTCCATGCCCGGCATCATCCCCGGGGCTGAGAACCGCCCGTTCCGCCCCACGCTGTCCTGATCTCCGGCTAGAATAGCCCCGCGCCGGGAGCCGGCGCCGAAACTTTACCGGTCGCCGCCGGTCTGAAACAGCCATTGTCACGCCACGCCCGGAGTCTCCATGTCCTCCCTGATCGCGACCGTAGCCCTTGCTGCCCTGCTGCCCGCCTCCGCTGCTTCCGCGGAGCTCT
>JASFEC010000059.1:0-11060 GCA_050125045.1 Gammaproteobacteria bacterium
TCCGGCGCGAGCGGATCACCCGCCCGATGCTCAAGATGTACCGCAAGATGCTGCCGTCCATGTCGCGCACCGAGCGCGAGGCGCTCGAAGCCGGCACCGTGTGGTGGGAAGGCGAGCTGTTCGGCGGGGTGCCCCGCTGGAACAAGCTGCTCGGCGCCCCCGCCCCGCAGCTCTCCGAAGAGGAGAAGGCCTTCCTCGAAGGGCCCTGCGAAGAGCTCTGCCGCATGAACGACGAATGGCAGGTGACGCACTCGCGCCAGGACCTCTCCCCCGAGACCTGGAAGTACCTGCGGGAGAATGGCTTCTTCGCCATGATCATTCCCAAGCACTATGGCGGTCTCGAGTTCTCCGCCTACGCCCACAGCCAGGTGCTGACCAAGGTTGCCAGCCGCAGCGCCACGCTGGCCTCGACGGTCGCCGTCCCGAACTCCCTCGGCCCTGCCGAGCTGCTGCACAAGTACGGCACCGAGGAGCAGAAGAACCGCTGGCTGCCCGGCCTGGCCGACGGTACCGAGATCCCCTGCTTCGGCCTGACCAGCCCGCGCGCCGGCTCGGACGCGGCCTCCATCCCGGACACCGGCGTGGTGTGCAAGCAGGAAGTCGACGGCGAGGAAGTGGTCGGCATCCGCATGAATTTCTCCAAGCGCTACATCACCCTGGCGCCGGTCGCGACGGTGGTCGGCGTGGCCTTCCGGCTGTTCGACCCGGACGGCCTGCTGGGTGAGGAAAAGGACGTCGGCATCACCCTGGCCCTGGTGCCGAAGGGCACGCCGGGCATGGAGATCGGCCGCCGCCACCTGCCGCTGTCGGTGCCCTTCATGAACGGGCCGATCGAGGGCAAGGACGTGTTCGTACCGCTGGACGCCATCATCGGCGGGCCGAAGATGGCCGGCCAGGGCTGGCGCATGCTCATGGAATGCCTCTCGGTCGGCCGCTGTATCTCCCTGCCGTCCAACGCCAACGGCGGCGCCAAGGCGGCGGTGTTCGCCACCGGCGCCTACAGCCGCATCCGCAAGCAATTCGGCATGTCCATCGGCCGCTTCGAGGGCGTGCAGGAAGCACTCGCCCGCATGGCCGGCTTCGCCTACATCGTGGACGCCGCCCGCAGCGTGACCATCGCCGCAGTAGACGCGGGCGAGAAGCCCGCCGTGCCGGCCGCCATCCTGAAGTACCACTGCACCGAGCTCGGCCGCGACATCACCGACGACGCCATGGACATCCACGGCGGCAAGGCGATCTGCATGGGCCCGAACAACTACCTCGGCACGGGCTACAACTCGGTGCCGGTGATGATCACGGTGGAAGGCGCGAACATCCTCACGCGCAGCCTGATGATCTTCGGCCAGGGCGCCATCCGCTGCCACCCCTTCGTCCTGAAGGAGTTGCATGCCGCCCAGGACCCCGATCATGAAGCCGGCCTCGAAGCCTTCGACCGGGCGCTGTTCGGCCACATTGGCTACGCCTTCTCCAACGCCGCCCGCGCCTTCGCGCTCGGCCTGTCCGGCGCCCGTGGCGCCGAGAGCCCGACGCGCGGCCCGACCCGCCGCTACTACCAGCACATCAGTCGCTTCAGCGCGGCCTTCGCGCTGGTCTCCGACACTGCCATGCTGACGCTCGGCGGTGCCCTGAAAAAGAAAGAGATGCTGTCGGCCCGTCTCGGCGACATGCTGTCGAACCTGTATCTAGCCTCCATGGTGCTGAAGCACTGGGAGAACCAGGGCCGGCGCGAGGCCGACCTGCCGCTGGTGGAGTGGAGCTGCCGCTTCCTGCTCTACCGGGCCCAGGAGCAGCTGCATGGCTTCCTGCGCAACTTCCCGGTGCGCTGGGTTTCGCGCCTGCTGCGGGTGGTGGTCTTCCCGCGCGGCCGTAGCTTCAGCTCGCCGCGCGACAGCCTGGCACGGCGCATCGTCGAAGGCGTGATCAGCCCCGGCGAAATGCGCGACGGGCTGTGCGAGGGCGTCTACCGCACCGTCGAGCCGGGCAATCCCCTCGGATTGCTGCAGGAGGCCATGGAGCTGTCCATCGAGGCCGCGCCGCTCGAGAAGAAGCTGCGCAAGGGCGCCAAGGAGGGCAAGATCCAGGCGCTCGATATCGCTGGCCAGCTCGTGGAGGCCGTGGCGGCCGGCATCCTCACGGAGGACGAGGCGGAGAAACTGCGCCTGGCCGACGAGAAGGTGATGGCGATCATCCACGTCGACGACTTCGCGCCGGAGGAGCTCGCCCCGCTGGTCCAGCAGTCTGCCGATGACGGGCCGGCGCGGAAGCCGCGGGCACGCAAGGCGGCGCCGGCGAAGAAAACCGCCGAGCCGACCGAAGCCTGACCCCGGTCGGCACGGGCTGAGCCGTGGCCGGCGAGCGCATCACCTACGAGGTCACGCTCGAGCCGGACCCGGCCATCCTGCGTGATTTCGAGGCGTGGCTCGAATACCACGCCGACGAGATGATCGCGCTGCCGGGTTTCACCGGCGCGACCATCCACAAGGGCGAGGACCCCGAGACCGGCGCGGCGCTGCGTATCGTGCGCTACGAGCTCGAGGACCGGGCAGCGCTGGAGCGCTATCTCGAGGAGTTCGCGCCGCGCATGCGGGCCGAGGCGATCGCCCGCTTCGGGGACCGCTTCCGCGCCACCCGCCGGATCGTGCAAGAGGGGCGCGATGCCGCGCTCACGGACGCCCGGCCCTGCCCCAACTGCGACCAGCTGCTGTGGGGACAGTACTGCGCCAACTGCGGCCAACGCGCGCGGACGCGCATGATCACCCTGTGGGAACTGCTAAAGGACGCGGGCGATTTGATCGCCTCGCTCGATTCCCGGCTGTGGCGCACGCTCGGCCTGCTGCTGTTCCGGCCCGGCCGCCTGACGGTCGATTACCTCGAGGGCAAGCGGGCGCGGTACGTCCCGCCGTTCCGCCTGTTCATCGCTGCCAGCATCGTGTTCTTCTTTGTCGCCTCGCTGCTCACCGACTTCGACATGGGCGACGACGTGGTGCTCGAGGACGAGGCACCCGCGACGAGCGAGTCGGCGGTGCCGTCTGAGCCCGATGCGCCGACCGCCCCGGCAGGCGACGCGGAGGTCGCAGAGCCACCGACCACGTCGTCGGACGTCAATCTTACGGTGGCCGGGGCCAAGGTTGATATCAACATGTGCAACGTCGATTACGAGGGCGTCCCGGCGTGGTTCGCCGAACTCGTGCCGCCGGAGCGCGCCCGGGAGATCTGCGAGCGGATCACGCTCGACCGCGGCCGCAGCTTCATGCGCGCCGTGCTGAGCAACATACCGGCCATGATGTTCCTGTTCCTGCCGGTCATGGCGGTGGTGATGAAGCTGTCCTACCCCCTGTCAGGACGGTACTACGCAGAGCACCTGCTGTTCCTGGTGCACTACCACTCCTTCTTCTACATCTTCAGCCTGCTGCTGATCCTGCTGGAGCAGGCGGGCGGCAGGCTGGCGCCTGGTGTGCTGCCGACCGGGCTCATTAACACCGCAGCATTCCTCTACCTGATGGTCTACCTGTTCCGGGCCTTGCGCCGGGTTTATGGCCAGGGGTTCTGGCTGACGCTCTTCAAGTACGTGCTGATGGGACTGAGCTACTTCATGGCCCTCGTCACCACTTTCGTCGGGCTACTGTTCTACACGGCCATAACCCTTTAGCGGATTGCCCCGGCGGGGCGACCCGGTGCATCATGCCTGACCCTGCGGCGGGAGCGCCCGCCGGGACAGCACAACATGTACGCAAGTTTTTTCGGGCTCAACGAGAAACCCTTCGCCATTACGCCGGACCCGCGGTACCTCTACCTCGGGCCGCGTCATGCGGAGGCACTCGCGCACCTGCTGTACGGCGTCACCGAGAGCGGCGGCTTCATCCAGCTCACCGGGGAAGTCGGCACCGGCAAAACCACCGTGGTGCGGAGCCTGCTGGAGCAGCTGCCCGACAACACTGACGTGGCGCTGGTCCTCAACCCCCGGCTATCGCCTACCGAGTTCCTGCTGAGCATCTGCGACGAGCTGCAGGTTGAGGTCTCCGAGCGCGCCAGCCCGAAGGCCATCATCGACGCGCTCAATCTCCGGCTGCTGAAAGCGCATGCGGCCGGCCGGCGCGTCGTGCTGATCGTCGACGAGGCACAGAACCTGTCGACCGAAGTGCTCGAGCAGATCCGGCTGCTCACCAACCTCGAGACTCACAAGCAGAAGCTGCTGCAGATCATCCTGGTCGGGCAGCCGGAGCTGCGCGAGCTGCTGGCCCGCAGCGACCTGAGGCAGCTGGCGCAGCGCATCACCGGGCGCTATCACCTCGAGCCGCTCGAGCAGGAGGAACTGCACGCCTACGTCAAGCACCGCGTTGAGGTTGCGGGCGGCCGCGGCGAGATCTTCACGATGTCTGCCATTCGCGAGCTGCATCGAAGCTCCGACGGCATCCCGCGCCTGGTGAATGTTATTGCCGACCGCGCGTTGCTGGGCGCATGGTCGCACGAAACCACCAGCGTCGACGGCAAGCTGACCCGCCAGGCCGCGCGCGAGGTGTTCGGCGAGCGCGTCAAGCGACAGGTCCGGCGCGCGCCGGGCGCTGCGGCGGTCCTGCTAGGGCTGTCGGCAATCGTCATCGTGGCGCTGGCCACGGCCGTTTTCATGTTGCTGCAGCGTGCGCCCGCCGGCGGAGACGCGATGAGTGGCGAGGCCCAGGCCGGGACGCGCGCGCCGGTCTCGAGCCCCGTCATCCGCCCGGGACAGCGGTCAACGACCGACATTCCCGCCGTGACGGTGCCGCCGGAGGCGGGTGCGGAAGAGCCGGCTGCAAGCGGCGAGCCCGAGCCGCCGGCACCCGTGGCTGCGCCGGTTGCCGAGCCTCTGGCCGCACGGCTGGCGGACGGCAGCCTGGCGACGGGCACTGACGCCGCGTTTGGCAACCTGTTCGCGCACTGGGGCCTGGACTACCTTCCCGAGAACGGCCCGGCCTGCTCGCAGGCCGCCCAGCAGGGTCTCCGTTGCCTGCTGCGGCGGGGGACCTGGGGCGAGCTGGCCGTGCTCAACCGCCCGGCGATCATGGTGCTGGCAGATACCGACGGCCGGGAACACCAGCTGGTCCTGAAGCGGATGCTCGACGGCGGCGCAGAGCTCAGCGCCGGGGCCGACACGGTGACCGTGCCGCTGGGTGAGTTGCTGGCGCTCTGGTACGGGGAGTATCTCCTCCTGTGGCGGCCGGAAGCCGGCAATGGGCGTGTCTTGAGGAACAATGCCACCGGGACTGACGTCCTGTGGCTACGGCGCGCGCTGGGCGAGCTGCGGGGCAACCCGATCCTGCCGCCCGACTCCGCGACCTACGATCCGGCCATGGCGGCCGCCGTGCGCGATTTCCAGCGGGCAGCGCGCCTGGACGTCGACGGCGTCGCCGGCGCCATGACCATGATCGCCGTATACAACGCGCTGGGCCTGCGGGCTCGCCCCGAGCTGGTCGAGACCGACTGATGTCACTGATCCTCGACGCCCTGCGGAAATCGGAACACGAGCGGCAGCGCGAGGCCGGTCCCGCGCTGTCGGTCGTGCCCGAAAGCGGGCCGGCGCGCCGGGCGCCGCGATGGGTGCCGGTCCTGGTCGCCCTGCTGGCCCTCAACGCGGTCGTGCTGGCCCTGGTGCTGCTGCGTGAACCATCGCCCGGGCCGGAACCAGCGGCACCGCCGGCAGCAACGCCCGAGCAGGCGGCCGCGTCGAGCCCGCGGCCGGCGGCAGCCACCCCACCTGCAGCCACGGCCGCGGCGACCGAAGCCGAGCCTGCGGGCGCCGCCCTCGAGCTGCCCGCGAAACCCCCTCGCGCGGAGGTGAGGCCCCTGACGACCGAGCTGCCCGCGCCGAGGGCGGCCGCACCGGTGCCGGCTGACGCTCCGCCGGCCGATCGCCAGGCCCAGCCGCAGCCCGCCGCAACAGGCGCCGCCACGGCCCGAGCCCCGGCGCAACAGGCGGAGGCCGACGCCCGGCTGCCGCGCTTCGCCGATCTCGTGGTGCAGGGTGACCTGAACGTTCCGCACATGCACCTCGATATCCACGTCTACAGCGGCGACCCCGGGCAGCGCTTCGTGTTCATCAACATGCAGCGGTACAACGAGGGCGAGGCGACGGCGGAGGGCCCAAGGGTGGAGCGCATCGTGCCGGACGGCGTGGTGATGGATCACCGCGGGCAACGCTTCCTGCTCACACGGGACTAGAACCCGTTGGGCGCTGCCGTGACCGCCATCGCTTACCTGGACGGCCAGCGCCTGTCGCGCGGCCTGCTCGCGGGGATCGCCAGGGTCACGGCCGATGCCGAGCATCTCAACCGGATCAACGTCTTTCCGGTGCCCGACGGCGACACCGGCACCAACCTGGCGGTGATGCTCGGCGCCGTGAGGGCGGCGCTGCTGCGCCACAAGGAGCGGCATGCGGGTCGGCTGCTGGAGATCGTCGCCGACGCCGCGCTGGACGGCGCGCGCGGCAACTCCGGAGCCATCCTCGCCCAGTTTTTCCATGGTCTCTGCGATGCCAGCCAGGACCGGCGCCTGCTCACGACCACTCATTTCGTGGCCGCCGTGGAGCGCGGCGCGAACTATGCCCAGGATGCGCTCAGCGAGCCGCGAGACGGCACGATCCTGACGGTCGTGCGCGACTTCGCCGGGGAGCTGGCCGAGCAGATCGCCAGCGGTGGACAGGATTTCACCGCCCTGCTGGAGGCCGGCCTGGCCCGTGCACAGCGCTCGCTGGCGGCCACCACCGACCAGCTCGAGGCCCTGCGCAAGGCGGGCGTGGTCGATGCCGGGGCGCAGGGCTTCGTCGACCTGCTCCAGGGGATCACTGATTTCGTGCAGCACGGATCCCTGCGACGCAACGTTCCCGAGGCAGGTTCGCCCGGGCAACCGCATGCCCATGCGCCCGAGGCGGATTTCTTCGACGCCAGCGACGAGGGCGGGCACCGCTGGTGCACCGAGTGCCTGGTCACTGGCGAGCTAGATCGCCGCCGCCTGCGCGAGGCGCTGGCCGGCCTCGGCAGCAGCCTGGTGATTGCCGGCGGCAAGCACCGCGCCCGCATCCACATCCATGTCGACGACCCCGAGAAAGTGTTCCGTGCCGCGGCCCGCTTCGGCGAGGTTACCGCCAGGAAGGCCGACGACATGGAGGCGCAGAAGACCGCCGCCCGCAGCCGCGCCGGGACGGTGGCTGTGGTGACCGACAGCGCAGCAGACCTGCCGGAGGAACTGCTGACCTCCATGGACATCCACACCATCCCGGTGCGCATCCACTTCGGGGAGCGGAGTTATCTGGACAAGGTCAGCCTGGACACCCGCGAGTTCTACGAGCTGATGGCCGAGAGCACGGTGCATCCCACGACCTCGCAGCCGCCGCCGGGCGACTTCCGGCGCCTGTACCAGATCCTGGCCAGCCACCACGCGGGCATCGTCTCCATCCACGTTACGGGCTGGGGCAGCGGCACCTTCCAGGCCGCGCAATCCGCAGCCGACCGTGCCGGCACGCGCGTCCCGGTGCTCGCGATCGACTCCCGCAGCGCCTCCATCGGCCAGGGGCTGGTGGTGCTGCGCGCCGCCGAGCTGGCGGCGGAAGGCCGCAGCGTCGACGAGATCGCGCTGGCGCTGCCCGGCGTCGTCGCGAGCACGCGCACCTGGGCCCTGCTCGGCAGCATCGAGCATGCGGTGCGCGGCGGCCGCGTGCCGCCATCGAAGCGGGTGCTGGCGCGCCTGCTGCGGCTGGAGCCCATCCTCGCGACCTATCCGGACGGCCGCATCGGTTCCGCCGGCGCGCTGCTCGGCCACCACAACCGCATCGCCCGCTTCGCCAGATGGGTGGCACGGCGGGCCGGCCCCGTCCGGGGCCAGCGCCTGGCGGTCGGCCATGCCAATGCGCCGGAGGCCGCGGCAAAGCTGCTGGCCGAGCTGGAAAGGCGGATGCCCGGCCTGGAGCGCGCCTTCGTCACCGACGTCGGCACGGCCCTCGGCGTACACGGCGGGCCGGGCACGCTGGTCGTGTCACTGCAGCGCGTCGACGCCTGACCTCGAGGGCACCCCCTGCAAGACCGGACCGCAGGTCTGGACCTGCGCACGGCGCCCTTCGCTTGGAATTCTGATGCCGCTCAGGGCGCCATGCGCGTCCCAACCCTGCTTCCGCAGCAGCAGCGGAAGCGCGTGATGGGCCACTCGAGGGCATCTCATTAACCGAGAGGGGCCATCACGTGCTCGCCGCTGCGGTCATGCCAAGACGACTGCAGCTTGCACCGTCAGGCCGGCTCGACCAGCGAGGGGTCCTCGTTGAAGGGGCTGTTCACGCGCCGGCTCACCGGCCAGGCCTCCAGGATTCCCTCTGGGGCGGGCGACAGCAGCGACTCGAGTTCCCCGGGCTCCGCCGCCGGGTCCAGCCAGAGCTCGCGGCCGGCCTCGGCCAGGATCACCGGCATGCGGTCGTGCAGCGGCCGCATCAGCTCGTTGGCGCCGGTGGTAATGATGGCGCAGCTGGCCAGCGGCTCGCCGCCCTCCGGCGGGTCCCACAGCTCCCACAGCCCGGCCAGCGCCATTGGCTCACCGCCGGCGTCGCGGATATACCACGGCTGCTTGCCGTCGCCGGTCTTCTGCCACTCGAAAAACCCGTCCGCGGGCACCAGGCAGCGGCGCTTGCGGAATGCCGCGCGGAAGGCGGGCTTGGCCGCCACCGTCTCGCCGCGCGCATTGATCATGCGATTGCCGATCGAGAGGTCTTTCGCCCAGAAGGGCACCAGGCCCCACCGCGCCAGCGCCAGCTCGCGCGGCGGCTCCGCGTCCGCTTCCGCCGACGGGTAGGGCGAGCGGCGCACGATCGGGACTTCCTGAGTGGGCGCGATGTTGTAGCGCGCGTCGACGTCGTGGGCGTGCAGCTCACTTACCCCGAACAGCCGGGCCACGGCCGCGATCGGGGTGTAAAGTGCGTAGCGGCCGCACATGTCACTCGCGGATGCCGATGCCCCGGTTGAGCAGGTACATCGACGCCCCGTACAGCAGGGCGATCGCCGCCAGGATGATCAGGTAGGCGGTGCCAATGGGGATGTCGGACGAGCCGAGCACGCCATAGCGGAAGGCGTTCACCATGTAGAGGATCGGGTTGGCCTGGGAAACGTGCTGCCAGAACTCCGGCAGCAGCGAGATCGAGTAGAACACGCCGCCCAGGTACGTCAGCGGGGTGAGCACGAAAGTGGGCACGATGCTGATGTCGTCGAACTTCTTGGCGAATACGGCGTTGATGAAGCCGCCGAGCGAGAACACGATTGCCGTGAGGACCACGGTGGTCAACACGATCCAGGGATGCTGCACCTCGAGGCGGGTAAAGAACAGCGCCACCACCGTGACGACCCCGCCGACGAACAGGCCGCGAATCACGCCGCCGGCCACGTGGCCCCAGAGGATCAGGTAGTTCGGCATCGGCGAGACCAGCATTTCCTCGACGTGGCGGCCGAACTTGGCGCCGAAGAAGCTGCTCACGACGTTGCCGTAGGAATTGGTGATCACCGACAGCATGATCAGCCCGGGCGCCATGAACTCCATGTAGTCGAAGCCGTCCATCTCGCCGATGCGCCGGCCGATCAGGCTGCCGAAGATGATGAAGTACAGCGTCATGGTGATCGCCGGCGGCACGATGGTCTGCACCCAGATGCGCACTATCCGGTTGTATTCCTTGATCACCAGGGTGGCGAAGGCGTTCCACTGTGCGTGCAGATCCATGCTCGCGCTCCTCAGGCCGCCCGGCCGTCGCCGCCCTGGTCGACCAGGCGGATGAACAGCTCTTCCAGGCGGTTGGCCTTGTTCCGCATCGAGCTGACCTTGATGCCCGCCGCCGACAGCGCATGAAAAAGCTCGTTGATGCCGTGCTGGCTCTCGACGTCGACTTCCAGCGTCAGCGGATCAACCAGGCGCGTGTGGTAGCCGTCCAGCGCCGGCGCCGCCTCGTGCTCGTTCTCGAGGGTCAGGACGAAGGTCTCCATGTGCAGCTTGCGCAGCACGCGGCTCATGCGGTCGTGCTCGATGATGCGGCCATGGTCGATGATGGCCACGTTGCGGCACAGGTTCTCCGCTTCCTCCAGGTAATGCGTGGTGAGGATAATCGTGGTGCCCTCGGCGTTCACCTTGCGCAGGAAGGACCACATCGAGCGTCGGATCTCGATGTCCACACCCGCGGTCGGCTCGTCCAGGATCAGCAGCCTGGGCTCGTGCACCAGGGCACGGGCGATCATCAGCCGCCGCTTCATGCCGCCGGAGAGCGAGCGGGCGATATCGTGGCGGCGGTCCCAGAGCTGCAACTCGCGCAAGTACTTCTCGGCCCGCGCCAGCGCCTCGGCTCGACCCATGCCGTAGTAGCCGCCCTGGGTCGCGACGATGCTCTCGACCTTCTCGAACTGGTTCAGGTTGAGCTCCTGCGGCACCAGCCCGATACAGGCCTTGGCGGCGGAGAAGTCCCGGTCGATGTCGTGGCCGAAGATCCGGGCCGTCCCGCCGGTCTTGGTCACCAGCGAGGTGACGATGCCGATGGTAGTGCTCTTGCCGGCGCCGTTCGGCCCGAGCAGGGCAAAGAAGTCGCCCTCGTCCACCGCGAGGTCGATGCCTTTCAGTGCCTGCACCCCGTTGGGATAGGTCTTGCTGAGGTTGTCGAGTTCGAGGGCTTTCATGCGCCTGCCTGGAGGCCGGGCGGCGCCGCGCGGCAGGCGCGGCCGGGAACCCGGCGAAGTCCCTCATTCTAACAAGTCCGCTCGCCCGCGCCGGCGGTCGCGTGGGCTCAGCGCCGGAAAGCGCGGCTCCCGGCCCTGACCTGGTTGAGGCCGAGGGAACGCCGGATCGACCATTGGCGCCCCCAGGCAGCAAGCAGCGCCAGCTGGCGCCGGTCCCTGCCGGCTGCAGCCTCCACCAGGCGCAGCCACACGGCCTCCCGCAACACTCGCCGCGCGCGCAGCCGTGGCGCCGCGCAAGCGGCCACGGGCGCCAGGAGGCTGATCTCGACGGCCACCAGCTGGCTGCGCATCGGCGGCGGCAAGCCGATCCAGGCGGATGCCGGTTCCGGCACCAGC
>JASFEC010000060.1:0-11053 GCA_050125045.1 Gammaproteobacteria bacterium
CGGGATGCGCTCCGGCCACGCCATGGCGTGCGCGATGGGCGTGCGCATATCCGGGTTGCCCAGTTGCGCCAGCATGGAGCCGTCCCGGTACTCCACCAGCGAATGGATGATGCTCTCCGGATGCACCAGCACCTCCACGCGATCGACGCCGACGCCGAACAACCGGCAGGCCTCGATGACCTCCAGCCCCTTGTTCATCATGGTGGCGGAGTCCACCGAGATCTTGCGCCCCATCTCCCAGTTGGGATGGGCGCAGGCCTGCTCGGGGGTGACCGTCTCCAGGGCCGCCAGCGGCGTGTCGAGGAAAGGCCCGCCCGAGGCGGTCAGCAGCAGGCGGGTAACGCCCGCGCCGTCGGAATCACGGTCGTGGCCGGGCGGCAGGCACTGGAACAGCGCGTTGTGCTCGCTGTCGATGGGTACCAGTTCGCCGCCCGAGTCGGCCAGCGCTTCCAGCAACAGCGCGCCGGCCATCACCACGGCTTCCTTGTTGGCCAGCAGCACGCGCTTGCCGGCCTGCGCGGCAGCAAGGGTCGGCAGCAAACCCGCGGCCCCGACGATCGCCGCCATCACGAAGTCGACATCGTCCCGTGCGGCCGCCTCCGCCAGGGCCCCGGCACCTGAGCGCACTTCCACCGGGAGCCCCTCTGCGGCAACGGCGGCGGCGAGCTGTGCGGCCGGCCCGGGCTCCACGAGCACCGCGACGTCCGGGCGAAACTGCCGGCACTGCTCCAGGAGCCGCTCCCAGTTGCGACATCCCGTGAGGGCACGCACGTCGAAGTGGCCCGGGTTGCGGGCAACGACGTCCAGGGTGCTGACGCCGATGCTGCCGGTCGCGCCGAGGATTGCCAGGCCCTTCATTCGCCGCTCCTCATGCGGCGGCCGGCAGCCAGCGCACGCCCAGCACGAACAACGGAATCGCCGCGACCAGGCTGTCGATCCGGTCCAGCACGCCACCATGGCCGGGGAAGATGTGGCCCGTGTCCTTCAGGCCCGCCGTGCGCTTCAGCATGCTGACCGCCAGATCGCCGATCACCGAGATGCCGGCCACGGCCAGCGACAGCCCCACCATTGCCAGGGCGGGCATGCTGAACCAGTGGGCTGCGCCCACGGCCACCAGGGCGACGAGGCAGAGGCCCCCGATCAGCCCCTCCCAGGTCTTCTTCGGGCTGATGCGCGGGGCCAGCTTCACGCGGCCGAGAAAGCGCCCGGCGAAATAAGCCCCGACGTCGGCCGCGGCCACGACGATGAACAGGTACAGCACCCATTGCGGGCCGAAAGCGCGACTCTTCAACAGGAAGGCGAACGCCAGCCACGCCAGCGGCACCAGCAGCAGCCCGCCGGCCAGCACGACCGGCTGCGGCAGCCGCAGCGGGAAGCGCGTGAGCAACAGGGCAACGACGCCCCACAGCGCGAGATGGAACCACAGCAGGCCCTCCGGCATGTGCCCGGTCGGCATCCACCACGCCAGCCAGCCAATCACCACCGCCATGGCGAAGGTGTAGGCGGCGCGCCGAACGCCGCCGCGGACCTCGGCGAGCCCGGACCATTCCCAGGCGGCCACCAGCAGCAGCAGCCCGAAGAGCACGACACCGACATCCTTCGAGGCGAAAAACAGGACCGTGAGCAGCGCGGCGACCAGCAGCACGGCGGTGATCACGCGCTCCTTCAGCATGACTCCTCCTCCGCCGACTCGCTCAGCTGCTCCGAAGTCTGGCCGAAACGCCGCTCCACGGCCGCGAACCGGGCCAGTGCCCGGTCCAGCTCGGCTTCGCCGAAGTCCGGCCAGAGACAGTCCGTGAACCACAGCTCGGAGTAGGCCAGGTGCCAGAGCAGGAAATTGCTGATCCGGTGCTCCCCGCCCGTGCGAATGAGCAGGTCGGGCTCCGGCAGCCCGGCCAGGGCCAGTCGGTCGGCGACCGCCGCGTCATCGATGTCGGCCGGCTCGAGCTCACCGGCGGCCGCCTCGAGCGCCAGCCGCCGGGCCGCCTGCCCGATGTCCCAGCGACCGCCATAGGCCAGCGCGATCACCAGCACCAGCCGGGCGTTGTCACGGGTCCGCTCCTCGGCCGCCTGCATCCTCCGCTGCAGGTCGTCCGACAACTCGCTCCGCTCGCCGATGAACAGCACGCGCACGCCGTTGGCGTGCAGCTCGTCGACCTCGCGATCCAGCGCTTCCAGGAACAGGCGCATCAGCGCCCCCACCTCGCGCCGGGGGCGACGCCAGTTCTCGCTGGAAAAAGCGAAGAGGGTGAGATGGCCGATACCCCGCCGGGCGCAGGCCTCGACGATGTCGCGGGCGGCGCGCACGCCGGCACGGTGGCCGGCCTGGCGCGGCATCATGCGTTGACGCGCCCAACGGCCGTTGCCATCCATGATGATGGCGACGTGAGCGGGGACGGCTGGAGGATTCACCGATAGAACCGCCGGGGCCTCAGACCTCGAGCAGTTCCTGTTCTTTCTCCGCGACGATCTTGTCCACCAGGGCGATGTGCTTGTCGGTCAGCCCCTGGACCTCGTCCTGGGCGCGGCGGTCGTCGTCCTCGGTGATCTCTTTCTCCTTCAGCAACTCCTTGACGTGATGCAGGGCATCGCGACGGATGTTGCGGACGGCCACCTTGGCGTTCTCGCCCTCGTGCCGCACGACCTTGGCCAGGTCGCGACGCCGCTCCTCGGTGAGCGGCGGCAGCGGGACGCGGATCACCGTGCCGGCGGTGTTCGGGTTGAGGCCGAGATCGGAGGACATGATGGCCTTCTCCACCACCGCCACCATCTGGCGCTCCCAGGGCGTAATGGTAAGCGTGCGGGCGTCCTCCACGCCGACGTTTGCCACCTGGCTCAGCGGCACGTCGCTGCCGTAATACTCGACCGTGATGTGGTCGAGCAGGCTGGTATGGGCCCGGCCGGTGCGCAGCTTCTTCAACTCGCCGCGCAGCGACTCCAAGCTCTTGTCCATCCGCTCGTTGGCGTCTTTCATGATGTCCTGCAGCATGCTCGGGTCCTCTCAGGCTTCGGCGCCGGCTTCGGCTTCCTTGGTCACCAGGGTACCGACTCCCTCGCCGTTGACGATTCGCAGCAAGTCGCCCTTGTTGTGGACGTTGAACACGCGCAAGGGCAGGTCGTGGTCGCGGCACATCACCACGGCAGTCGCGTCCATCACGCCGAGACGCCTGTCCAGCACCTGGTCGTAGGTGAGGCTGGCGTAGCGCTCTGCGCTGGCGTCTTTCTTCGGGTCGGCGGAGTAGACGCCGTTGACCTTGGTCGCCTTCAGCAGCAGGTCGGCGCTGATCTCGATAGCTCGCAGGCTGGCGGCCGTGTCGGTGGTGAAGAAGGGGTTGCCGGTGCCCGCGGCGAGGATGACGACCCGGCTTCTCTCCAGGTGCCGGATAGCCCGCCGGCGGATGTAGTCCTCGCAGACGTCGTTGATCCCGATGGCCGACATCACGCGGGCGTGCACGCCGAGTTTCTCCAGCGCATCCTGCATCGCCAGGGAGTTGATCACCGTCGCGAGCATGCCCATGTTGTCGCCGGTCACGCGGTCCATCCCGGCCTCGGCGAGTCCGGCGCCGCGGAAGATGTTACCCCCGCCGATCACGACGGCCACCTGCACGCCTAGCTCGCGCACGTCGCGCAACTCGCCCGCGATGCGGTTGATCACTTCGGGGTCGATCCCGTAGTCGACCTGGCCGAGGAGTGCCTCGCCGCTGAGCTTGAGGAGGATTCTTTTCGGGACTTTCCGGCTCATCTCGCCCCCTGAGAGCATTGACCTGGCACTACTGCCGCAAAAAAGAACCCCGCTGTTCGCGGGGCCCTTGAGTTTACCTCATCTCCAAGCCGCGCGGCGGCTGCGCGCGCGACCGGATGTTGCGCTGCGGCGGCCTTCAGCCACCGCGCACCTGGGCCATGACTTCCTCGACGAAGTTGTCGGCCTTCTTCTCGATACCCTCGCCCACTTCGAAACGCACGAAAGCCTGCACCGTGGCGCCGTGCTCCTTGAGCAGCTTGCCCACCGTGGTGTCCGGATCCTTGACGAAGGGCTGGCCCACGAGGGTGATCTCCGCCAGCTGCTTGCGCAGGCGGCCCTCGACCATCTTGGCGACGATCTCGGCCGGCTTGCCCTCCCCCAGCGCCTGCTCGGTCAGGATCTCGCGCTCCTTCTCGAGGTAATCGCCCGGCACCTGGCTCTCGTCCACATACTGCGGGCGCGAGGCGGCGATGTGCATGGCGAGGTCGCGCGCCAGGGCCTCATCCCCGCCCTCGATCGCAACCAGCACGCCGATGCGCGTGCCGTGGACGTAGCTCCCGACCAGGCCACTGCTTTCCACGACCGCGAAACGACGGACGCCGATGTTCTCGCCGATCTTGGCCACCAGGCCGCGGCGGGTCTCTTCGACCGTGGCGCCGTCCAAGTCGGTCGCCAGCAGCGCGTCGAGATCCGCGGGACGGGTCGCCAGCACCAGGTCGGTGACCTGCCGCGAGAAGCCACGGAAATCGTCGCCACCGGCGACGAAATCGGTCTCGCAATTGACCTCGACCACCGCGGCGGCCTTGTGGTCGGCAGTGGCGGCGACGACCACCAGGCCTTCTGCCGCGATGCGGCCGGCCTTCTTGTCGGCCTTCGCCAGGCCCTGCTTGCGCATGTGCTCGACGGCCGCCTCGATGTCGCCGCCGGTCTCCACAAGCGCCTTCTTGCACTCCATCATGCCGGCGCCGGTGCGCTCGCGGAGCTCCTTGACCATGGATGCGGAAATCGTCATCGCTTACTCCTCCGTCGCCGGGGGCTTGGGCTCGGCCGCCGCTTCGGGCGCCGGAGCCTCGGGTGCCGGAGCCTCGGGTGCCGGCGCCTCGGCCTTGGCCTCGGCCGGCGTCGTCTCGGCAACGGCCTCCTTGGAGGCGGGCGGCGTGGGGGCCGGCTTCTTCGCCGGCTCCGCCTCGTTCACCTCGACGAAATCATCCTCGCCCGTGGGCACCTCCGGCACCTGCGCCTTGCCTTCCAGCACCGCATCGGCCACGCCGGCGGTATAAAGCTGGATAGCGCGCATGGCGTCGTCGTTGCCCGGGATGACGTAATCGACGCCCTCGGGCGAGCAGTTGGTATCGACCACGGCGACGATCGGGATGCCCAGCTTGTTGGCCTCGGCGACCGCGATGCGCTCGTGCTCGATGTCGATGATGAACAGGGCATCGGGCAGGCCGCCCATGTTCTTGATGCCGCCCAGGCTGCGCTCGAGCTTCTCCATCTCGCGCTTCAGGCCCAGGACCTCCTTCTTCGAGAGGCTCTCGAAGGTGCCGTCCTCGGCCATCCCCTCCAGCTCGAACAGGCGCTTGATCGACTGCCGGACCGTCTTGTAGTTGGTCAGCATCCCGCCGAGCCAGCGGTAGCTGACATACGGCATGCCGCAGCGATCGGCCTCGCGCTGGATCGGCTCCCGGGCGCTCCGCTTGGTGCCGACGAAGAGCACCGAGCCCCCGTCGGTGGCGAGCTTGCGCACGAATTCCTGCGCCTTGATGTACAGCGGCAGGGTCTTCTCGAGGTTGATGATGTGGATCTTGTTTCGCTCGCCGAAGATGTAAGGTGCCATCTTCGGGTTCCAGAAGCGGGTCTGGTGGCCGAAATGAACGCCGGCCTCCAGCATCTGGCGCATAGAGATTGAAGCCATGTTGTACTCCTTCGGGTTAGGCCTCCACGCACCCCACCCGGCAACCTCTTCCTGGCGCAGCAAGCGCTGGAGAGCAGGCACCCAGCCGGGCGTGACGGTGCGTGTGTGGGATTAATTGCGCTTAAGGCGCGCGCTTTATACCATAGGCGACCGCTCCGGACAATCGCGCCGGCAGGCCCTCGACCTGGCCTAAGTGATTGAACGGGCGTGCACTTCTCCCCCTGGCGCAGCAATTGACTACACGGCTCGGGAGGCCGCCACGACCATGCCCGTGACGATTAAGACGACCGAGGCCGAGCGCGAGGGGATGCGTCGTGCCGGCAGCCTGGCCGCCGAGGTGCTCGACATGATCGGCGAGCATGTCCGCCCGGGCGTGTCCACCGAGGAACTGGACCGGATCTGCCACGACTACATCACCGGGCAGCAGGAAGCGGTTCCGGCGCCGCTCAATTACCGCGGTTTCCCCAAGTCCATCTGCACCTCGGTCAACCACGTGGTGTGCCACGGCATTCCCGGCGAGCGGGTGCTCAAGAAAGGCGACATCGTGAATATCGACATCACGGTGATCAAGGACGGCTGGCACGGCGACACCAGCCGCATGTTCTACGTCGGCGAGCCCACCGTGGGCGGCCGCCGCGTCAGCGAGGTCTCGCACGAGGCCATGCGGCGGGGGATCGAGATGGTCCGCCCGGGCGTGCGCCTCGGCGACATCGGCCATGCCATCCAGGCCTACGTCGAGTCGCAGCACTGCTCCGTGGTGCGCGAATACTGTGGGCACGGGATCGGCCGCGAGTTCCACGAGGATCCCCAGGTCCTGCACTACGGCAAGCCCGGTACCGGGATGGAACTGCTGCCGGGCATGACCTTCACCATCGAGCCGATGGTCAACGCCGGCAAGCGCCAGGTGAGGCTGCTGCCGGACGGCTGGACGGTGGTGACCAAGGATCATTCCCTCTCGGCCCAGTGGGAGCACACCATCCTGGTCACGGAAGACGGCTTCGAAGTGCTCACGCTCGGCGCCTCCGGCCGGATCTGAGGTCCCGCATGGAAACCGTCGCCCGGCCTGCCGCCGCCCCGGAACCGCAGCTGCCCGATCTCGACGCCGCGCCCGGCCCCGCCGCCATCAAGCAGTTCCGCGAGGTGCTGGAAAGCGGGGACCAGCACCTCCAGGCGCGCTTCCGGGCCGAGGAGCCGGTGGAGACCCTGGTGCGCGACCGGGCCCGGCTGATCGACGTGGCGCTGGTGCGTGCGTGGCGCATGCACCTGGGCGACGCCCACGACCAGCTCGCGCTGGTCGCGGTCGGCGGCTACGGCCGCGGCGAGCTGCACCCCTGTTCCGATATCGACATCATGGTGCTGGTCCCTGAGGAAGACGACAGCCGCTGGCAGGATCGCGTCACCGGCTTCCTGACCTTCCTGTGGGACATCGGCATGGAGGTCGGCCACAGCGTGCGCACGGTCGCCGACTGCGAGCGCGAGGCTGCCGCCGACGTCACCGTGGTCACGACCCTGATGGAGTCGCGCCTGCTCGACGGCGTCCCAGAGCTGCTGGAGGCGATGCAGGCCGCGACCTCCCCGGAGCGCGTCTGGCCCGCGGAGGAGTTCTTCACCGCCAAGCGTGACGAGCAAACGGCCCGCCATCATCGCTACCACGACACGGCGCACAACCTGGAGCCCAACATCAAGGGGAGCCCCGGCGGCCTGCGCGACATCCAGGTGGTGTGCTGGATCGCCAAGCGCCAGCTCGGCGTCGGCAGCCTGCACCAGCTCGCCCAGCAGGGCTTCCTGACCGACTACGAGTACCGGCGCCTGCTGGCCGGCCAGAACTTCCTGTGGAAGATTCGCTGGGCGCTGCATACCGTCGCCGGGCGCCGCGAAGACCGGCTGCTGTTCGACCACCAGGTAAAGCTGGCCAAGCTGTTCGGCTACGAGGACGCCAGCTACACGCTGGGGGTCGAGCAGTTCATGCAGAAGTACTACCGCACGGTGCAGGAACTGGCCCGGCTGAACGAGATGCTGCTGCAGCTTTTCGAGGAAGCAATCCTGCTGGACCCGGCGGCCCCGCCCCGGGCGCTGAACGCCCGCTTCCAGGTGCGCAACGAGTTCCTCGAGGTCACCGACGAAGAAGTCTTCGAGCGCACGCCGTCGGCGCTGCTCGAGATCTTCCTGCTGCTGCAGCAGGAGCCGGGACTGAAAGGCGTGAGTGCGCGGACCATCCGCCTGCTCCGCCGGGCCCTGCCCCTGATCGACGAGGAGTTCCGCCAGAACCCACGCCATCATCGCCTCTTCATGGACATCATCCGGGCGCCCGAGGGCGTGACTCACGAGCTCCGGCGAATGAATCGCTACGGCGTGCTGGGTCGCTATATTCCAGCCTTCGGGCGGGTCACGGGGCGGATGCAGTTCGACCTGTTTCACGCCTACACGGTCGACGCTCACACGCTCTTCGTGGTCTCCAACCTGCGTCGCTTCGCGCTGGCGCGCTTCGACCACGAGATGCCCATGTGCAGCCGGATCATGCAGGCGCTGCCCAAGCCCGAGCTGGCCTACCTCGCCGGCCTGTTCCACGACATCGCCAAGGGCCGCGGCGGCGACCACTCGGAGCTCGGCGCGGTGGACGCCGAGGCGTTCTGCCTGGAGCACGGGCTGTCGCCATACGACGCTCGCCTGGTCGCCTGGCTGGTCCGCCATCACCTGACCTTCTCCATCACTGCGCAGAAGAAAGACATCCACGATCCGGCGGTGGTCGCGAACTTCGCCCGCCTCGTCGGCGACGAGACGCGGCTCGACTACCTCTACGTCCTGACCGTGGCGGATGTGCGCGGCACCAGCCCCAAGCTCTGGAACGCCTGGAAAGCCTCGCTGTTCGAGGAGTTCTACCTCAGCGTCAAGCGGGCGCTGCGGGCCGGGCTGGAGTCGCCGATCGATTCCGAGCAGCTGGTGGCCGAGACGCAGGAGGCCGCGCTGGCCCTGCTCGCCGCCCGCGGCCTGAAGGCCGACCGCGCCCGCGAGGTCTGGGGCGGCTTCGCCCAGGAGTACTTCCTGCGGCACACGCCGGAAGAGATCGCCTGGCACATCCGGGTCCTGGCCTCGCTGGAGGACCGCGGCGAGCAGGCGGCAGTCTCGGTCGAGCAGCAGACCGGCCGCGGCGGGACGGCCATCATGGTCTGCACCCAGAGCGGCCAGCACAGCTTTGCCCGCGCCACCGGCGCGCTCGACGAGCTGGGACTGAACATTCTCGACGCCCGGGTAGTCCCGGTCGGCGACGGCCGCAACGTCCACACCTACGTGGTGCTGGAGAGCGACGGCTCGCCCATCGACGACCCGGAGCGGCTGGCCCAGATCGAGGCCTCGGTGCGCAAGTCGGCGCTGGAGCACGGCGGGCGCATGCCCACTGTGATGCGGCAGCCGCCGCGGCAGGTGCGCCTGTTCTCCACGCCCACCCGCCTTGCCTTCTCCCGCGACCAGGCCAACGGCCGGACCGTGATGGAGCTGATCGCCGCCGACCGGCCAGGGCTCTTGTGCGAGATCGGCAAGGCCTTCGTCGAATGCGGCGTCTCGCTCCGCGCGGCCAAGATCATGACGGTGGGCGAGCGCGCCGAGGACGTGTTCTACATCACCGAGATCGGCGGCGAGGCGCTCGACGACGACGCCTGCGCCGAGCTGGAGCAGCGGCTCAAGGCGCGGCTGGACCAGCCCGGGGCCGGCCGCTGAACGCTGTCAGGGCGTTTGGCCTACCCGGAAGGATTGGAATTCCGTGAACCCCCTGCTCGACCGCCTGCATCCCTACCCGTTTGAGCGTCTAGCCGCGTTGCTCGAGCCCGCCACCCCGCCCGCCGACCGGCCGCACATCGCCTTGTCGATCGGCGAGCCGCGACATGCGCCGCCGGCGTTCGTCGGCGAGGCACTGTGCGGCCACCTGGACCGCCTCGGCGTCTACCCGAAGGCCGCGGGACTGCCGGAGCTCCGCAGCGCCTGCGCGCGCTGGCTGGAGCGGCGCTTCGGGCTGGGCGCGGCCGCCGTGGATCCGGAGACCATGGTGCTGCCCGTAAACGGCACACGCGAGGGCCTGTTCTCGTTCGTGCAGGCCGCGCTCGACCCCACCGATGCCGGTTTGGTGCTGATGCCTAACCCCTTCTACCAGATCTACGAGGGGGCAGCGTTGCTGGCGGGGGCCGAGCCGGGCTACCTGGACACCACGGCCGCAACCGGCTTCCTGCCGGACTTGGACGCCGTGCCCGAGGCCGACTGGGCGCGCTGTCGCGTGCTGTTCATCTGCAGCCCGGGCAATCCCACCGGCGCGGTCATGGACGAGGCGTACCTGCGGCGCGCGCTGGACCTGGCCGAGCGTTATGATTTTCTGCTCGCCTCGGACGAGTGCTACGCCGACATCTATCTCGACGAGGATCAGCCGCCACCCGGCCTGCTCGGGGCTGCCCTGAGCGCCGGCAACGAGGGCTTCCGCCGCTGCGTGGTGTTCCACAGCCTGTCCAAGCGCTCGAGCGTGCCGGGCCTGCGTTCGGGCTTCGTGGCGGGCGACCCCGGGGTGATCCGCGCCTTCCGCCTGTATCGCACTTATCACGGCTGCGCCGTGCCCGAGATGGTGCAGCTCGCCAGCGTGCCGGCCTGGGAGGACGACGCCCACGCCGCCGCCAACCGGGCCCTATACCAGGAGAAGTTCGAGGCAGTGGTCCCGATTCTCGCCGACGTCATGCCGGTGACACGGCCGGAAGCCGCCTTCTATCTCTGGCTGGAGGTCCCCGGCGGCGACGAGGAGACGTTCACCCGGGATCTCTACGCCGCGGAGAACGTCACCGTGTTGCCCGGGCGCTACTTGTCGCGCGATCATGGCCTGAGTAACCCCGGGAATGGCCGGATCCGCGTCTCGCTGGTCGCCGGGCTCGAAGAATGCAAAGAGGCGGCCAGGCGCATCGCGCGCTTCGTTGCCAGCCGCTGAGCGGACCGACGTCGCCAGCCACACCTGCCGGGACAAAGACATGAGTACGCTTCAGGAAATCATCGAGGCCGCCTTCGAGGAACGGTCCAAATTCACACCGGACGACACGCCGGGCGATATCCGCCAGGCCGTGGCCGAGGCCATCGACGCCCTCGACGACGGGCGCGAGCGGGTGGCGGAAAAGTTCGACGGCGCCTGGCAGGTCAACGAGTGGCTCAAGAAGGCCGTGCTGCTTTCCTTCCGTATCGAGCGCAACCGCCTGGTGGAGATGGGCGCGTTGCGCGGCTGGGACAAGGTCCCGCTCAAGTACTCGGGTTATGACGACAATGCTTTCATGCACGCGGGGGCGCGCATCGTGCCGCCGGCCACCGTGCGTCGCGGCGCCTACGTTTCGCCGGATGCGGTGCTGATGCCCAGCTACGTGAACATCGGCGCCTGG
>JASFEC010000061.1:0-10741 GCA_050125045.1 Gammaproteobacteria bacterium
TCGCCCACGTCCTGCGAGGCGTCGATCTGGAAGCGGGCGGTGCCGTTGTCGCTGAAGGAGCGGGTGCTCTCGGCTTCGTCCTCGAAGACGAGGTCGAGGGCCACCCGGCCGGAAAACTTCACGTCCGCCGCGAGGGCGGTCGAAACGGGAGCGGCGAGAATGGCAGCAACGCCCGCTGCGATAAGTACGTTTCTCTTCTGCATGGCTCGAATTTCCTTATCGTGGGTCTCGAAAAACGGGCTCGCGCGACACCGCAACGAGCCCGCGGTTTCATGGCTTCAGGGCCGGCTTAGAGCGGATGCTTCTCGTGGCAGGCGAAGCAATTCATCTTGCTCTGCGAGTTCTCCAGGTAGCTCGCCTTCTGCGTGTGGCAGCCGCGGCATTCCTGCGTCTCTTCGGAGATCGGGAAGGCCGGAACGAACTCGCCGGCAGCCTGGGCGTTCAGCAGTTCAGTGACCTTGACCGCCACCGACGCCGCCAGCTGGCCGCAGCGGTCCTTGCGCTGGGGCGTGAATGCGCCCAGTCCGCTCTCCTTGGTCCACGCGATGATGGAGACGTGGCAGAGAATCGAGTTCGCCACCGCGCCCTCGATCTCGAACTTCGGATCCTCGGGCACAAAGTTCGGCAGCTTCGTCTGCTCGAACCAGACATAGAGCTCGTCGATCAGCGGGCGCGGATCCGGCGAAATCAGGTTCAGCGCGTAGGCGGCGCCGTTCAGGGTGCCGCATATCGAACCCCAGCCGTTGACGCCGGCGAAGCCGTAATCGAGCGCCGCCGTCGGCCAGGTCAGGTACGGGCCGCCGACCTTCTCGGACAGGGCGCGCACCAGGCCCTCGACCACGCTGTACATGCAATGCCCGTGATAGAAGGCCTCGTAGGTCAGGTTGCCGACGTAAGCCGGGTCCAGCGGTTCGTACGGCAGCGGCTGGTGTTTCAGCGTGCCCTTCTCGGTGAGCACGGGCGGCGGGCGCTTCTCAATGGCCGCAATGGCGTCGGTACCCCGCACGCCCAGCACGACTGTGGCACCCACGCCACCGGCGATTACTCCCAAGGCCTCCCTTCTCGAAACTCTCATTTCCTGCTCCTGAATTGCTTCATGGTGGTCCGCAGTCGCCCCTCGAGAGCTTGCGGAGAAACGTCACGAAGGATCCCCGTGACATTGTTTCGCGAAAGAGTTTTCAGGAATGGGAGTTGTATCGGTAGTAGGAAAATTACCTAAAGCTAAATTAACGAGATTGATTATCAGACGCGAGTACAGTTGGCGGCCGCGGAACCGCCATAGCCGGAAGGGCGTAGGAAGCGGCAGGGGGCGTCAGTGGGCGCGGCGCCCCGAGAGCAGCTGCAGCGATGGCCAGGCGAGCAGCGCGGCGGCCACTCCGATGCCGATGCTGCCCGCGACCAGGGCGAACCAGTCCAGCCAGCCGTTGAGGGACGCGTGCGTGGCGCCGGTGAAGTACGGCAGCGCGACCAGCGCCAGGACTGCGACCGCGATTCCGAGCCACAGCGCACCGCGCCCGGATCCACGCCAGGCGGCGCGGCCACCACGCCGCAACGCCAGCACCAGCAGCACCGCGTCGACCAGGATCACCACCGCCAGGAGCCAGAGATACGGCCGCAGGACCTCCAGCAGGACCGAGAAGATGCCGAGGGGAGAAAACGCCATTTCTGTAGTCCTCTCGTCAGACGCGGCCGCGCAGCATGGCGTTGTACGCGCCCTGCAGCAGACGGTCCTTCATCACCCAGGGGAGCCACTGTTCCCGCATCGGATCGATGACCGGGAATGACGGCACCATCTTGAGCTCGTAATCGAACTCCACCAGCATCGCGCTGCCGCGCCCCGTGACCAGCGGGCATGAGGTGTAGCCGTTGTAACGCGCGTCCTCCTCGCGGTCCTCCAGCACGCGCAGCAGGTTGTGCGCCGCGACCGGCACCTGCGCCTTCACGCTGGCGGCAGTCTTGCCAATCGGCGTGCCGACGCAGTCACCGGCCCCGAAGACGTTCGGGTAGCGCGGGTGGCGCAGCGTGTATTGGTCCACTTCCAGCCAGCGGCCGTCGTCCGCAAACCGACCTTCCTGCCAGGCCAGCGGACTGTTGAACAGCGGGTCGGGTGCGCGCATTGGCGGCACGACGTGGATGAAGTCGTAATCCAGCCGCACATCACCCGCCGGCGTGGCGAAAGTCGCGCGGCGGCTTTCCGGCTCGATGCCCTTCAGGCGGTGACTCCAGTTGAGCCCGATCCCGCGCTCCGGGAAATGACCCTTGAGAAACTCGTTGATGTCTGGCTGCGAGAACAGGCCCTTGCCGGGCGGGTTGTAGACCAGCTCGGCGTCGCCACGCCGGCCGCGCCGTTGCAGCAGGTCTTCGGTCAGCATGGTGACCTTGAGCGGTGCACCCGCGCACTTGATACCGCCTGGCCCGCGCGTAAACAGCCCGACGCCGCCCTGCGTCGTGAATTCGTCGATCATCGCCCAAGTCCGAGTCGCATGCTCCGGACTGTCATACACGCAACCGATGCCCTCGCGGCCGATGAGCTCGGTGGTCATGCCCTCGATGGCGGCGAAGTCCAGGTGCAATCCCGTGGCAATCAGCAGGAAATCGTAATCGACGCGCTGCCCGGAATCGGTGAAGACGCAATTCGCGTCCGGATCGAACTCGGCCACGTTCGCCTTGAGCCATTCGACGCCGCGCGGCATGTAGCGGACGTTCTCGTCGAGCACCTGAGCGGTGGGCCACACGCCGGTAGCGACCAGCGTCAGCCCGGGCTGGTAGATGTGACGCTCGCGCCGGTCGATGATGGTGATGCGCGCCCCGTCGAGCGACCGGGCCAAGCGGTTCGCCAGGGCCAGCCCCGCCGCGCCGGCGCCGACGATCACGATGCGCGCGGAGCTGCTGATGACGCGGCCGTCGGCGCCCAGGGCCACGCCGGAGCCCATGACACCCGCGCCGAGCATGCCCAACCCGACCTGGCCGAGGAAACGGCGCCGCGAAGTATCCACCCCGGATCCGGGACGCCGCATTCCAGAACGCTCTCTCGTCATGGCTTTCTCTCCCAGCAGCCAAGCAGGACACGCCGGATCTACCCGCGAAATCCCAATGCCAAGGCGTGTCTCCGCCCATATTAGTGGGTTTTAAACTACCGTCAAACACGGCCCCGCCGTGCCGCGCTACAGCGCGCGCAGGCTGAGCCCGGCCGGCCGAACGCTGGTTCCCCACGGCTCAGCGAACGCAGTCGAGCCAGGGCGCACAGGGCCGGGCGCGCCCAAACAGCGGCTCGACCGGGCCTGCCGGGGGGAAGCGCAGCACGACTTCGCCGTGACGGTCCGTCGACAGCGGTAATGCGCCGGCCGCCTGCCAGCGACGCACCACGCGCTCGGCGGGGAAGCCCCAGCGGTTCTTCCAGTTGGTGGAGAACACCACCGCGGCCGGTCGCGTGGCACCCACCAGCGGCGCGCCGGACGAAGTGGTGCTGCCATGGTGGGGCGCGACGACCGCGTCGACCCGCAGCGGCCGGGCCTGGCGCAGCACGGCGCGCTCGCCGCGCCGCTCGATATCGCCGGTGAGCAGCACGCGTCCGCCGGGCCCGGCCACCAGCAGCACGCAGGAACCCTCGTTCGTCCCACCGCGGAATCCTTCCGGCGGATGCAGCAGCATGAAGCGCACACCTTCCCACTGCCAGGACTGACCGGCGCGGCACGGGCGGCCCGCCCGCTCCGCTGCGCCATGACCACCCCGCGCCGACGCGTGTGGAAACGAAGCCCGAATCGAGTCCAGACCGCCGACGTGATCGGCATGGCCGTGACTCAGCACCACGGCGTCGAGGTGCCGAACTCCCAGCGCGCGCAGCGCCGGCAACACGGTCCACTCGGCGGCCGCCCCGTTCGTCCAGGCCGGACCGGTGTCGTAGAGCAACGCGCGACTGCGCGTCCGCACCAGCACTGCCAGACCGTGTCCGACATCGAAGACGCGCAGCTCGAAGCCGCCCGGCGGCAGCCGGCTCGGCCCCGGCCAGAGCAGCGGCGCGAGCAGCAGGGGCACGAGCCATCGTCCGGGTGCCGGCCTCGGCATGAGGCCCCACGCAGCCCCGACCGCGCCAAGGCCGAACGCCAGGCCCGGGGCCGCCGCCGGCGCATAGGCCGCAAGCGGCCAGCTGCCAACGATTTGGATGCCCTGCAGCGCGAGCCCGGTCGCCTCGGCGGAAAAGCGCAATGCTGCCTCGGCAGCTGCCGGCACCAGTCCGCCGAGCACCACGCCGGCCAGCGCCGGGGGCACCACGAGGAAACTGAACCATGGCACGGCAAGCAAGTTGGCGAACGGCGCGACCACCGACACCCGCGAAAACCAGGCCACGGTGCAGACGAGCATGCCGGCGGCCAGCGCCGCCTGAATCCGCAGCAGCACCCGCCCAGGGCGCGGCGCGTGACGCCGGCCGGCGACGACGGCCAGGATGGTCGCAACCGCCCCGAAAGACAGCCACAAGCCGGGATCCAGCACGGCGAGCGGGTCGCTCAGCAGCACGACCGCGAGCGCGAGTCCGAAGGCCGCGGCGACCGAGCCGCTGCGCCGGGCCACGAGCGCACCGAGGCCCGCCAGCGTCATCAGTAGCGCGCGCCGCGCCGATACGGGCATGCCCGCCAGCACGCAGTAAGCCGCTGCCGCCAGCGCACCGAACAATGCCGCCCAGTCCTGGTCCGGCCGCCGGCCCCGGCCGCACCGCCGTCCCAGCCACCTGCCCAGCAGTGCGCCCGCGCCGGCCACGAGACCCACATGGAGGCCCGAGATCGCCAGCAGGTGGCCCGTGCCTGTCGCCGCCAGGGCTTCCCGCGTGGCTCTGTCCAGTCCGCCACGGAAGCCGAGCGTGATAGCGATAATGACGGCGGCCGCCACCCGATCCGGCACGCTCTCTCGCACCCGCTCGGCCGCCCGGCCGCGCCATTCCAGCAGGCGGTCGGCGCGACGATCCAGTCGCTTTCCGCCCGACGGCCCGCTGGCGTAGCCGGTGGCCCCGATCCTCTGGCGCAGCAACCAGGCCTCGCGTGCATTGCTGCCGGTGTTCACCAGGCCTCGCGGCCGCTGCAGCTTGACGGCGAAACGCCAGCGCTCGCCGGGTGCCGGCACGGCGGCAGGCTCGTACCACGACAGGCGCAGCTTCCGCGGCAGTCCGGCGGGTGACTCGAGTCGCAGCAGCACCACGACCCGGCGCTCATCCACGCGCGCAAGGTCGCCGATTACGCCCGTGACCTCGTGGCGGGTGCCGTCCAGCGCGGGGTCGAGGCGATCCTCCAGGGCGCCCGCCAGGCTGCCCGTCGCGAGCGCAAAGCCCAGCGCCAGCCCGCCCCGGAAGTGCCGGCCGCGCCACAGTGCTGCCAGCGCGAACACGGCCGCGAACCACGCCAGCCAGACCGGGGCCGCCGTCCGCGCCGCCACCGACGCGCCCGCCAGCATGCCCAGTCCGAGCGCAAGCATGGCTGTTGCAGCCGTTGCTGCGGGATAATGCAGCCTCTGTCCGGCGACGAGTGGCAATGCCCCGCAAGCTCCTCCAACGTGTACTACCGACGCGCTCCCGCCTGCGGGAGCGCTGGTTCCTGCGGCCGTTCAACGCTCTGCTGCACGACCCGGCGCTCTGGGCCACTCATCGTAAGAACGTGCTCAAGGCCTTAGCAGTGGGGCTATTTGCGTCTTTTCTGCCGATTCCGGGCCAGACGCCGCTGGCCGTGGTAGTCGCCCTCTGGCTGCGAGTGAACATCGCCGTTGCCGTCCTTGCCTCCTGGCTCGCGAACCCGCTCACTGCCGGGCCTCTCTATTACAGCGGATACCGCCTCGGCTCCTGGCTCCTCGACCGCCGCCCGGGGAGTTTCCCGGAAGCGGTGAGTTTCGAATGGCTGTGGGCGGAGATCGGTCGGATCTGGCAGCCGCTGTTGCTCGGCTCCCTGGTGCTGGGCGCCATTGTCACCGCCGTGGCCGTGCTCGTGCTCAACCAGGTCTGGATCCGGGTGTCCCGGCGCCGCTTCCGGGAGCGGCGCCAGCTCCAGTCATGGCGGCGTCAGGGTCCGGGCTGAGGCCGCTCGAGGGCATGCAGGCGGCCCTCTCGCAACTCCAGCATCCTTTCCATGCGGCCGGCGAGGCGCAGATCGTGGGTCACGACGACCAGGGCCGTGCCGAGCTCCCGGTTCAGTTCCAGCATCAGGTCGAACACGGTCGCGCCGGTGCGCGCGTCGAGGTTGCCCGTGGGCTCGTCGGCCAGCACTACGGCCGGTCGCGTGATCAGGGCCCGGGCCACGGCCGCGCGCTGGCGTTCGCCGCCTGACAGCTTGGCCGGCCGGTGCTCCAGCCGGGCGTCGAGGCCGACGCGCTCCAGCAATGCCGCCGCCTGCGCCATCGCCTCCGCCACGTCGACGCCCCGGATGAGCAGCGGCATGGCCACGTTCTCCTGGGCGGAGAATTCCGGCAACAGGTGATGGAACTGGTACACGAAGCCGATGGCGTGGTTGCGCAGGCGGCCGCGCTCGGTGGCGCCGAGGCCGGACAAGTCCCGCCCCCCGACTTCGACCCGGCCGGTCGTCGGCAGGTCGAGGCCCCCGAGGAGCTGCAGCAGCGTGGTCTTGCCGGAGCCGCTCGCGCCGACGATCGCCACCCGGTCGCCGGCCCGCACCTCCAGCTCCACGCCGTCCAGCACCTCGACGACATTGGGTCCCTCGACGAAGCGCTTGCCGAGATCGTGACAGGAGAGGACTACCGCTTGCTCATTCATGCCTCAGGGCCTCCGCCGGCTGGCTGCGGGCCGCGCGCCAGGCCGGGTAGATGGTCGACAGCACAGTCAGCACGAAGGCCGTGCCACAGATGCGCCACAGGTCTCCCGCCCGCAGCTCGGCCGGCAGATCGCTCATGAAATACACGTCGGGCGCCAGGAATGTCGTCCCGACGGCCGCCTCGAGGGCGTGCACCAGGTGCTCGATGTTGAGCGCCAGCAGGGCGCCCAGCCCCAGCCCGGCCAGGGTGCCGACCACGCCGATCAGCATGCCCTGGATCATGAACACGGTCATGACCTCCGGGGGCGAGGCGCCCAGGGTCCGCAGGATGGCGATATCGCCCTGCTTGTCCTGCACCACCATCACCAGCGTGGACACGATGTTGAAGGCCGCCACCGCTACTACCAGCAGCAGGATGGTGAACATCATCTGCTTCGACAGCTGGATGGAACGGAAGAAGTTGACGTGCTGGCGGGTCCAGTCACTGACGTAATAGCCGCCGCCCAGCGCCGTGGCGACGCGCCGGGAGACCTCCGGTGCCAGGAACATGTCGGTCAATGTCAGCCTCAGCCCGGTGACGTGCTCCCCGGTGCGCCACAGGCGCGCCGCATCTTCGAGATGCACATAGGCCAGCCCGCGGTCGAAATCGTACATCCCGGCGCTGAAAATCCCGGCCACCGTGAAGCGGCGCAGCCGCGGCACGAGGCCGGCCGGCGTGACCGTGCCCTGGGCGATGGCCAGCACCACCTTGTCGCCGACGGCAACGTCGAGCTCACGGGCGAGCGCACTGCCCAGCAGGATGCTCCAGGCGCCGGGCGCCAGCGCCTCCAGGCTGCCCTCGGTCATGATGTCCGGCAGGCCGGACACGCGCGCCTCGGTCGCCGGCAGGATGCCGCGCACCAGCACGCCACTGACCTGCTCGTCTCGCAGCAGCATCCCCTCGCCCTGGATGTAGGGGGCGGCCGCCTCGACTGCGGGATCCTCTTCCGCCAGCGCCGCGACCGGCTGCCAGTCGGCGATCCCGCTGCCGAACCCGTCCAGCGAGGCATGCGCGGCCAGGGACAGGATGCGCGTGCGCAACTCCGTCTCGAAGCCGTTCATCACCGACAGCACGATGATCAACACCGCCACTCCCACAGCCACGCCGAGAATGGAAATGGCGGATATGAAAGACACGAAGCGGTTATGGGTCCGGGCCCGCAGGTAACGCAGGCCGACCAGCCAGCGCCAGCGCCTATTCATAGCGCAAGGCCTCCGCTGGCTCGGTGCGCGCAGCGCGGCGTGCAGGATAGAGGGTCGACAGCAGGCAGAGCACGAGCGCGATAGTCGTCACCAGCACGACCTGCGGCCACCGTAACTCGGAGGGGAGCTGCGAAATGTAGTACACGTCCGCCGGCAGCAGGCTGAAGCCGAACGCGGCCTCGAGCGCGGGCATGATGCTGCCCGCGTTCAGAGCCAGCGGGACCCCGAGCATCACGCCCAGCGCGGTCCCCGCCACGCCGATCGCCGCTCCCTGGACGAGGAACACGCGCATCACTCCGCCGGGCGGCAGGCCCATGGTCCGGAGGATGGCGATCTCCGCCCGCTTGTCATTCACCACCATCACCAGGGTGGCGACGATGTTGAAGGCCGCCACTGCCACCACGAGTGACAAGATGATGGTCATCATGGTCTTCTCGATACGCACGGCGCGAAAGTAGCTCGCGTTCTCCGCCGTCCAGTCGCGCGCCTGGTAGCCGGGACCCAGCATGGCGGCCAGCTCGCGGGTCACCCGGGGCGCCGCAAGCAGATCGTCGAAACGCAGGCGCAGTCCCGTCACCGCGCCGGGCTGTCCGCGCGCGGCCGCCGCATCCTCGAGGTGGGCCAGCGCCAGCACGCCGTCCTGCTCTTCCATGCCCACCTCGAACAAGCCGACGACCGTGAAGCGGCGCAACCTGGGCACGAGGCGCGTCCCGCCCTCGCCTCCGGTCGGCACCAGCAGGCTGACGGAATCACCAATACCCACCCGCAGCCGCGCCGCCAGCAGCCGGCCGAGCAGCAGTGCGTTGCTCCCGGGCTCGAGGTACTCCAGCCGACCCGCCAGCAGGTGACTGCCGACTGCCGAGACCGCCCCCTCCAGCGCCGGATCGACGCCGCGCAGGAGCGTGCCTTTCAGGAGGCCATGGTTGGCCAGCATGGCCTGGACCTCGACGAAGGGCGCCACGCCCTTCACGCCCTGGGCCCGCTCGAGTCGGGCCAGCGGCGCCCGCCAGTCCTCCAGGGACCCCTGCGGAGCGGTCACCACGCCGTGCGCACTGAGATTCAGGAGCCGGCCGCGCAGCTCCTGCTCGAAACCGTTCATCACCGACAGCACCACGATCAGCGCGGCCACGCCGACCCCCACTCCCAGCAGCGATACCAGCGAGATGAAGGACACGAAGCGGCTGGCCCGCCGGGCGCGCAGGTAGCGCAGGCCGATGCTGATTTCTAGAGGGCGGAACATTGCGGCGCATTAAATCACAGGCAGGGCGTCAAAATGAGACACGCATACCGACTGCCGACGGCATCCGGTGTTATATTCTCCGGGAATAACGATCGGAGCTGCGCCATGTCCAAGACGCTTTTTGCCCTGGCAGCCTTCATTCTCCTGTCGGCCGTGCCCGCTGCGCGGGCGGACGTGCTCATCATCGAGAAGCTCGAGGCGGCGAAGATCGAGATGCCGGTCCGGGGCGCGACCATGGAACGGGTCAGGCAACTGTTCGGGCCACCCAACAGCATGGCGGGCCCGGTCGGCGAGCCGCCCATCACGCGCTGGGACTACGACAAGTTCGTCGTCGTGTTCGAGTACAACCGGGTGATCCACAGCGTCACCAAGCACGACACGCCGCCGCGTCCCGCGAACTGACATCCCCCCGCCCCGGATGAGGAACTCCAACCTGAAAGCCGGGCTGGTCCAGCATGCCGTGGGCAAAGACCTTGGCGCGACCCGCCAGGCCACCGAAGCCGGCGTCCGCGATGCCGTGGCCCAGGGCGCGCGGCTGATTCTGCTGCAGGAGCTGCACCAGAGCAGCTACTTCTGCAAGGTCGAGGATCCCTCGCTGTTCGACCTCGCCGAGCCGATTCCGGGACCGGGCACCGAGTGGCTGGGCGGGCTCGCGGCCGAGCTGGGCGTAGTGATCGTCGGCTCCCTGTTCGAGCGCCGGGCGGCCGGTATCTACCACAACACGGCAGTGGTGCTGGAAGCGGACGGCAGTCTCGCGGGGCGCTATCGCAAGGCCCACATTCCCGACGATCCGGCTTACTACGAGAAATTCTTCTTCACCCCGGGTGACGACGACCTGCGCCCGATCCAGACTTCGGTCGGCCGCCTCGGCGTGCTGGTGTGCTGGGACCAGTGGTATCCGGAAGCGGCCCGGCTGATGACTCTGGCCGGCGCCGAATTGCTCCTGTATCCGACCGCGATCGGGCGCTCGGCCGAAGACCCCCCCGAGGAGCAGCGCCGCCAGCAGGAGGCGTGGGAAACCGTGCAGCGGGGGCATGCCGTGGCCAACGGCCTGCCGGTGCTGGCCTGCAACCGGGTCGGCTTCGAGCAGGACCCTTCCGGGGCGACGACGGGGATCACCTTCTGGGGCAACAGCTTCGCGTGCGGGCCGCAGGGCGAAATGCTGGCCCGTGCCGGCGACGCACCCGAGACGCTGGTCGTGGACCTGGACCTGGCGCGGTCGGAGCAGGTCCGGCGGATGTGGCCCTTCCTGCGCGATCGACGCATCGACAGCTACGACGACCTGCTGCTCCGTTACCGGGACTGATCCTGGCCGTGTGAGATAATTACCGGCTAGCAACAGCGCGGCGCCGCGCCGGACCGGTTCCCTGCCCATGACAAGTGCCTGGAAACACCTGCCGTTGCCGAAAACGGCCGGGGCCTCCGTGTCCTGGGGCCAGCTCTATGGCTCAGCCCCGGCGCTGGCAATCGCCGAGGCCGCGTCCCACCATGCGGGGCCTGTACTGGTGCTGGC
>JASFEC010000062.1:0-10670 GCA_050125045.1 Gammaproteobacteria bacterium
GTACGACGGCCGGCGGGACGTGCTGGCGTCGACCGAGATGGCGCTGAACTACCTGGAGTACCTGCACGAGCTCTTCGGTGGCGACTGGCTGCTGGCCGTGGCCGCCTACAACTGTGGCCAGGGCACCGTGGCGCGCGCCATCCGCCGCAACCGGTCGCTGGGCCGCCCGACCGATTTCTGGAGCCTTCGGCTGCCCAGCGAAACGCGCGTCTACGTGCCGCGGCTGCTGGGGCTGACCAGGGTGCTGGCAGCGCCGGACGAGCACGGCGTGACCCTGCCGGAGATCCCGCCGGAACCCACCTTCGCCGTGGTGGACGTCGGTGGCCAGATCGACCTCGCGGTCGCTGCGGAGCTCGCCGGCATCCCCCTAGAGGAGCTGCAGCGCTTCAATCCCGGCTTCAACCAGTGGGCGACGGACCCCGACGGGCCCCACCGGCTGCTGGTGCCCGTCGCCGCGGAGGCCGGCTTCCGCGAGGCCGTGGCCGCGCTGCCCGCAAGCGAGCGCATGCGCTGGCACCGTCACGCCGTGCGCAGCGGCGACACCCTGGGCGGGATCGCCCGACGCTATGGCACCACCGTCAAGGTCGTGCAGTCCGTCAACGGCCTGCAGGGCACGCAGATCCGGGCCGGCTCGCACCTGATGGTGCCGAGCGCGACACGCAGCGCGGCGGAATACCCCCTGAGCGCGGACAACCGCCTGGCCGGCATCCAGGCGCGCGAGCGCTCCGGCCGGACCCGGACGGAACACGTCGTCCGCAGGGGCGACTCGCTGTGGTCCATCGCGCGCCGCCATGGCGTGGGCCACCGCGAACTCGCGGCCTGGAACGGCATGGCACCGGGAGACACGCTGGCGGTGGGCCGCACGCTGGTCGTGTGGCAGGCAGCGGGCGAGGCCGGGGCGGCTGCGACCGCCGCGAACCCGATGGTCCGACGGGTCAACTACACCGTGCGGCGCGGCGACTCGCTGTACCGCATCGCCGACAACTTCCGCGTCTCGGTGGAGGACATCCGGCGCTGGAACAACCTGGACGGGAAGCGGTACCTGCAGCCCGGGCAGCGGCTGGTGCTGCACGTCGACGTGACGGCACAATCAGGCGGCTGACAAGAAGAAACGCGTCGCGGCGCACAGAGGAGTGACAGCATGGGATTCCTGACCGGCAAGCGGGCCTTGATCGTCGGCCTCGCAAGCGAGCGCTCGATCGCCTGGGGGATCGCGCAGGCCTTCCGGCGCGAGGGCGCAGAACTCGCCTTCACCTACCAGGGTGAGAAGCTCAAGCCGCGCGTGGAAGCGATGGCCGAGGAGCTCGGCGGAGGGTTCACCTGCGCCATGGACGTCGCGGAAGACGCGCAGATCGAGGCCGCCTTTGCCGCCCTGGGCGAGCACTGGGACGGCCTCGACATCGTCGTGCACTCGGTCGGCTTCGCGCCTCGCGACCAGCTGTCGGGCCGCTTCGTAGAGTCCGTCACGCGCGACGGCTTCCGTATCGCCCACGACATCAGCGCCTATAGCTTCGCCGCCCTGGCCAAGTCCGCCCTGCCGATGATGCGGGGCCGCAATGGCTCCCTGCTCACCCTGACCTACCTCGGGGCGGTGCGCGCCGTGCCGAGCTACAACGTCATGGGGCCTGCCAAGGCCAGCCTGGAGGCAAGCGTGCGCTTCCTGGCCGCCGATCTCGGCGCCGATGGGATCCGCGTCAACGGCATCTCCGCCGGCCCGATCAAGACCCTCGCGGCCGCCGGCATCGGCGGCTTCCGCAAGATGCTGGGCCAGGTGGCCCGGATCGCGCCCCTGCAGCGCAACGTGACCATCGAGGACGTGGGCAACGCGGCGGCCTTCCTCTGCTCCGACCTCGCCGCCGGGATCACGGGCGAAATCCTCTACGTCGACGGCGGCTACAGCCACGTGGGCATGTCGCTCCCCGAGGAGTGAGCGCGGCCGTGCTGCGCGCCACCTCTCTCTTCGTCCAGCGCTACGTCCTGGGGCGGCCGACCGTGGTGGCCCGCGCCCGGGACTTCGACCTGGAGCTGCGCGTGCCGATTCGGGACGCGGCCGGCGCGGGGCTTTACCGGCGCGGGATGCACGCGCCGGAAGTGGCCGACTTCCTGGTCCGCCGCCTCGAGCTCGAGCCGGGCGACCTGGTGTTCGACATCGGCGCCAGCGTCGGCTGGTACACGCTGCTGCTGGCGCAGATCGCGCCGCGGGGCGTCGACATCCATGCCTTCGAGCCCGACCCCTGGGCGCGCGGCCTGCTGCAGGAAAACCTGGGGCGCAACCGCGTCGAGGGCGTCACGGTGGCGGATGCCGCCGTCGGCCATCGCGCCGGTCAAGTGGTGCTGCATCGCTACGGCGGCCGCCGGCGCCGTCCCCTGCGGACCTCGCGCGCGCAGCAGCTGACCGTGCCCATGCTGCGACTGGACGACTACTGCAAGGAGCAGCACATAGCGCGCCGGCCGGTCGGCTGCCTGAAGATCGGCGTGCAGGGCTTCGAGTTCCACGCGCTGCAGGGGGGTCGCCGGACGCTCGCCCGCTGCCGCACCGTGCTGACGGAGTACAGCCCGGCCCAACTCGACGAGGCCGGGATGCACCCGGCCAGCGTGCTGGACCTGATGGTGGAGCTGGGCTTCGAGCCCGCGGAGATCGTAGCCGGCGCCCTGCGGCCGACCGACCGCCGGGCGATCATGGCCGACCGCCGCTCGCGGACCCTGGCCTGGACCCGGCCCCACTCGGCGCGCCGCGCCGCCTTGTCGGATCCCGGCGCGCTGGCGCTCTAGGCCCGGCCGGCCTCCGGCGCAGTCTCGCCCGCAAGCACGCCCTCCTCGCCTTCCAGCGTGGCGACGATCACCGTGCAGGCGCAGTCGCCGAGGATATTGATCGCGGTCCGGGCCATGTCGAGGATACGGTCGAAGACGAACAGCACGCCGATCGCCTCCACCGGCAGGCCGACCGCGGCGAGGATGATGGCGATGGCCACGAGCGACGCCGAGGGGATGCCCGCCACCCCGACCGAGGTGACCAGCGCCGTCACGACGATGACGAACTGCACGCCGAAGGAGAGCTCCAGGCCGTAGGCCTGGGCGATGAACATCGCGGCCACGCACTCGTACAGCGCCGTGCCGTTCATGTTCACCGTGGCGCCGAGCGGCAGCACGAAACTCGAGGTCCGGTTCGAGACCCCCGCGCGCTTCTCCATGGCTTCCATGGTGATCGGCAGGGTCGCGGAGGACGAGGCCGTGGAGAAGGCCGTCAGCAGCGCGGGGGCCGCCGCCCGGTACAGCGCCAGGGGGCTGGCTTTCGCGAGCGTCTTGACCAGCAGCGGAATGCTGACCAGGGCGTGCAGGGCAAGGGCGCCGAGCACGGTCAGGCTGAACACGATCAGCGGCCGGGCCGCGTCGAAACCGGTCTGGGCCACCGTGCGGGCCACCAGTCCGAACACCCCGATCGGCGCGAAGGACATGACCCACTCGGTGACTTTCATCATCACGGCGAACAAGCCGTCCCAGAAGCGATACATCGCCTCGCTCTGCTCGTTCTCGACGCGGGTCATGAAATAGCCGAAGACGATGCTGAAGAAGATCAGGCCCAGCATCTGGCCCTCGGCGGCCGCCTTGACGATGTTGGGCGGCACCATGCTGGTGAACAGGCGGGCGAGCTGGCCGCCGCCGCCGGAGCCCGCCGAGGCGCCGACGCTCTCGGCCACCGCCCGGGTGCTCTCCTCCAGGGCCAGCAGGTCGCGTGCAGGCTCCCCGTCGACGATCCCGGGCTGCACCAGGTTTACCAGCGCCAGGCCGATCATGATGGCCATCAGGCTGGTGACGCCGTAGAACAGCAGGGTCTTGCCGCCGAGGCGGCCGAGGTTGCCCCCGCCGCCGATGCCGGCCACGCCGACGATGATCGAGGACACGATCAGCGGCACGATGAGCATCTTCAGGGCGTTGATGAACAGCGTGCCGACGAAGTCGAACACCGCGTAGAAGGTGACGCCGAACAGCGCCCCTTCCTCCCCGGCCAGCCATCCCGCCGCGATACCCGCGATGATCGCGATCAGGATGCGCCAGTGGAGCTGCAACTTGCTCACCTTACTGCAGGGCGTTCTCGTAGACCGTCACGTCGGCCCGGTCGCGCATGTCCTCGAGATAGGCCTGGAGCTCCTGGGAGGCGCGCGCGCCGCGCGCCCGGTCCCGGAACTGGCGCTGCTCCTCGGGCGGCAGCAGGTCGAGGCCGCCGGGGGTCGCCGACAGCACGCGCACCACGAACTGTCCGTTCGGGCCCTGCGCCCGACTGACCTCGGGCGCACCCGCGGGACGCGGCGCGGTAAAGGCGGCACGAACCACCGCCGGCGGCGCCGTCACGTCTTCCCGCACCACCGTGAGCCCGGACACATGGTCCCCGGAGAGCGCGGCGGCCACCTCGGCCACTGGCTCGCCGGCAGCGAGGCGCGTCTCCGCTTCGGCAGTGAGCTCTTCGATCCTGGCGGCGGCGCCTTCGCGCTTGAGCTCGGCCGTGATCTGCTCCGCGACCTCCTGCAGCGGGCGCTGCTCGGGCGGATGATATTCCGCCACGCGCAATGCGGTCGCCTCGCCCTCGCCCACCTCGATCACGGTGCTGTTCTGGCGCTCCTCGAAGACGCTCGGGCTCCAAGCGGCGTTCAGCGCCGACGGATTGGCGGCGATGCCCGGCCCGCCCTGGCGGGTCACGCCCTCGATCACCTCGATCTCGTAGCCGAGGGCCTCCGCGGCGGGCTGCAGGCTGTCGGGATTCTCGAAAGCCAGCTGGGCCAGCGCTTCGGCATCGTCGTAGTAGCGGTCCTCAGCCTGGCGACTGCGGTACTCGGCCAGAAGTTCGTCGCGGACCTCGTCGAAACTGGCGCCACCACTCTGCTCGACCTCTTCGAGGCGGATCAGGTGCCAGCCGAACTCCGAGCGCACCGGCTCGCTGACCGTGCCGGATTCCATGGCGAACAGCGCTTCCTCGAACGCCGGCACCATCATGCCGCGCTCCACCCACCCGAGGTCGCCGCCCCGGGCGGCCGAGCCCGGATCCTCGGAAGCCTCGGCAGCCACTGCGGCGAACTCCTCGCCGGCCTCGATGCGGTCGCGCAGTGCCGTGATCCGCTCCTCCGCATCATCGCTGGTGAGAAGGATGTGGGCCGCCTTGCGGCGCTCCAGGCCGAGGAAGCGCTCCGGCTCGCGACTGACTTCCGACTCGAAGTAAGCCCGCAGGTCGTCCTCGGAGACCTCGACCTCGGCGGCCAGGTCTTCCAGGCGCACCATGATGTAGGCGAGGTCTACGGTCTCCGGCGTCATCCAGCGCTCCGGGTTCTCGCGGTAACGGGCCTCGACGTCGGCCTCCGTCACTTCGATATCGGCGAGAAAACGCTCCAACGGCCAGGACACCCACTCGACTTCGCGCAGTTCGCGCTCCAGGGCCACGCGGGCCTCGACCTCGGCCGGGGTCACGAAGGAAGACAGCACGATGGCGTCCTGCAGCTGCTGGATCTCGAGCAGGCGGCGCTGCTCTTCCTCGAACAGCGCTGGCGTGTATCCCGCGCCCTGCAGCGCGGCGCGGTATGCCTCCAGGCTGAACTCCCCGCCGATCTGGAAGGCCTCGTAGCCCTGCACCTGCTCGGCGACCTCGGCGTCGCTGACGCGATAGCCCTCGCCGACCACGCGCTGCTGCAACAGCTCGCGGCTGACGAACTGCTCGATCACGCCGCGGCGGATCTCGCCGGCAATCTCCTCCGGGACGTCGCCCCGGAAGGCCTGCTGGAATTGTGCCACCTGCTCCTGGTACGCCCGGCGGACCGGCTCGACCGGCACCTCGGCGCCGTTGACTTCGGCAGCCTTCGGCCGCGGCGTGAAGCTCAGGTCGATGCCCCAGACGGCGAATACGACACCGATGGTGATGACGATGGTCCAGGCGACCCAGCCCGTGATCTTCTCTCGGATTTTCTGCAGCATGAAAGCCTCGGCTCAGCTGTCGTCCCCGGCCAGGGCCGGGAGCGGAAAATGAAAGGGCGCCACGCGGGCGCCCTTTCGATATTGGCGGAGCGGACGGGACTCGAACCCGCGACCCCCGGCGTGACAGGCCGGTATTCTAACCGACTGAACTACCGCTCCAAAACTGCAACTGGTGGGTGCTGAAGGGATCGAACCTTCGACCTTCGCCTTGTAAGGGCGACGCTCTCCCAGCTGAGCTAAGCACCCGCGCTCCCCGGGAGGGCGCGCTAGTTTACTGCGTCCTTGAGGGCTTTGCCAGCCTTGAAGCCGGGCACGTTGCTGGCGGCAATCGTGATCGCCTCGCCGGTCTTCGGGTTGCGGCCCTGGCGGGCGGCACGCGCCTTCACGACGAAGCTGCCGAAGCCGACGATGGAAACCTGGTCGCCCTTCTTGAGCGCGCGGGTCACGGTGTCAACGAACGCCTCCACGGCCTTGGTGGCGTCGGTCTTGGTCAGGTCGGCCGCCGCCGCCACGGCATCAATCAATTCGCCCTTGTTCATTAAGCGTACCTTCGTATTCGGGATGTGGGTGGTCGAAAGGTCGAGTTTTATAGCAAGCGCCCCCCCTGAGGTCAATCGAAGCCGGGCCGGAAAGTCGTGCCGCACCGCGATAATCCCGCCCCGTAAACCGTAAAAACCGAAACAGGAATCGCGCAGGCTTTTGCGTATCATGGACTGGTTCTAAATCTTGGTGGTGGACTTATGGACCTCGATCCCCTCTTCATCTCGCGCGTGCAGTTCGCGTTCGTCGTGTCCTTCCATGCCATTTTCCCGGTGTTCACCATCGGGCTCGCGAGCTACATCGCGGTGCTGGAAGCGATTTACTACCGGACCAACAATCCGTCCTGGCTGAAGCTGTCGAAATTCTGGACCAAGATTTTCGCCATCGTGTTCGGCATGGGCGTGGTCTCCGGCATCGTCATGGCCTTCCAATTCGGCACGAACTGGAGCAACTTCTCCTACTCCGCGTCGAATTTCCTCGGGCCTATCCTGGCCTACGAGGTGGTCACGGCCTTCTTCCTGGAAGCCACATTCCTCGGCGTGCTGCTGTTCGGCCGCGAAAAGGTGCCGCGGGGGCTGCACTTGTTCGCTGCCTGCATGGTGGCCATCGGGACTTTCGTGTCGTCCTTCTGGATCCTGTCGGCCAACAGCTGGATGCAGACGCCGGGCGGCGTCGAGATGGTGGACGGGATGATCCAGATGACGTCCTGGACCCAGGCCATCTTCAACTCTTCCTTCCCGTATCGCTTCTTCCATGTGGCGCTGGCCTCCTTCATCACCGGCGGCTTCGTCGTTGCCGGCGTGAGCGCCTGGTACCTGCTGCATGCGCGCCACGGCGACATCGCGGAGAAGGCGCTGAAGATGTGCGTCATCATGCTGGCGGTCGCCACTCCGCTGCAGCTGCTGTCGGGCGACATGCACGGGCTCAACACGCTCGAAGAGCAGCCGATGAAGGTCGCCGCCATGGAGGGCAACTGGGAGACCCAGGGCAACGTCCCGCTCCTGCTGTTCGCCATCCCCGACATGGCGAACGAGACCAACCACATGGAGATCGGCATCCCGAACGGGGCCAGCCTGATCCTCAAGCACAGCGCCGACGGTGTGGTGCCGGGGCTGAAGTCGGTGCCGCCCGAGGAGCGGCCGCCGGTAGGCGTGACCTTCTGGAGCTTCCGCATCATGGTCGGCATCGGCACGCTGATGATCATCGTGTCGCTGCTGGGTGCCTGGAAACTGTTCCGGGGCACCCTCTACCAGTCGACCGGCCTGCTGCGTGTCTTCAATCTGATGATCCCGCTGCCGTTCATCGCCGTGGTCGCCGGCTGGTTCGTCACCGAGGTCGGCCGCCAGCCCTGGATCATCTACGGGATGATGTCCGTGTCCGAGGGCCTCACGCCGTCGCTGTCCGGCTGGATGGCGCTGGTGACCCTGATCGGTTACATCGCGGTGTACGCAGTGGTGTTCGCCGCCGGCCTGCATTACCTGCGCAAGGTCATCACGGCCGGTCCCGACTCCGTCGAGCACGCCCATGCCCAGATCACCGGCACGCCCAAGCGGCCATGGTCTGCGGTCGAGGGTGAGTTCGAAGCGACCGCCGGCGCGGCAAGGAGCTGAACATGGAACTGATCGACCTGACCCTGATCTGGGTACTGCTCATCGGCTTCGGCGTCTTCATGTACGTGCTGATGGACGGTTTCGACCTCGGCGTGGGCATTCTCTTCCCCTTCGCCCCGGGCGAGGACTCGCGCGACCAGATGATGAACTCGGTCGCGCCGGTGTGGGACGGCAACGAGACCTGGCTGATCCTCGGGGGCGCCGGCCTGCTGGCCGCCTTCCCGATGATCTATGCGGTGTTCCTGCCGGCTCTCTACATCGGCGTGTTCCTGCTGCTGGCGGGCCTGATCTTCCGCGGCGTGGCCTTCGAGTTCCGCTTCAAGGCGACCACCGGCAAGAAGTGGTGGAACATTGCGTTCTTCGGCGGCTCGACCGTGGCCTCCTTCGCCCAGGGCGCGGTGATCGGCAGCTACGTGCAGGGCTTCAACGTCGTGGACGGCCGCTATGTCGGCGGTGCCTTCGACTGGCTGACACCCTTCACGCTGATGACCGGCCTCGGCGTCGTGGCGGGCTATGCCCTGCTGGGCGTGACGTGGACCATCATGAAGACCGAGGGCAAGACGCAGGACTGGGCCTTCCGCCTGGCGCCGAAGCTCCTGGCCGCGGTGCTGGTCTTCTTCGTCCTGGTGAGTGCGTGGACCCCGCTCACGAACGAGCGGGTGATGTCGCGCTGGTTCGACCACGTCAACTGGCTGTGGCTGTTCCCCGCGTTGACGCTCATCTTTGCCGGCTGGGTGTTCCTGAAGCTGAAGCAGCGGGCGGACATCGCGCCCTTCATCGGCTCGATGATCCTGTTCTCGATGTTCTACCTTGGGATCCTGATCTCCATGTGGCCGCTGGCGGTGCCGCCGAACTACACCTTCTGGGATGCCGCCTCGGACCCGGGCAGCCAGCTGTTCCTGCTCATCGGCTTCATGTTCCTGATCCCGATCGTGCTGGGTTACACCGCCTGGACCTACTGGGTGTTCCGCGGCAAGGTCACCCAGGGGGCCGGGTACGCTGGCCACTGAGCCGGGCCCCGGTCCCGCTGTGGGGCCGGGCGACTGGCTCAGAGTGCGGGCGCCGGCCTGGCTGGCGCCCGCTTCCTTTGCGCTCGCCGTTTTGGAGGCCGCCTGTGTGCTGGCGCAGGCGGGGCTGCTGGCCTGGGTGCTGGCCGAAGCCGTCGTCGCCGGGGCCGGCCTGGCCGCGCTGCTGCCCGCGCTGGTCGCGCTGCTCGCGGTCTTTGTCCTGAGGGCCGGCGTGGGGAGCGCGCGGGGCATCCTGGCAGCCAGGGCCTCGGGCGCCGTGCGCCAGGCCCTGCGGGGCGAATTGTTCACCCGCATGGTCGACGCCGGGCCGCTGCTCAAGGGACGGCAAGGTACCGGCGCGCTGTCCACCGTGCTGATCGAGCAGGTGGAGGCGCTGGACCCCTACTACGCCCGCTTCCTGCCGCAGATGATCACGGTCCGCGTGGTGCCGGTCGCCATCGTGGCGGCCGTGTTGCCGGCCGACTGGCTGGCGGGGCTCCTGCTGCTGCTCAGCGCCCCGCTGATTCCGGGCTTCATGATTCTCATCGGCTGGGGCGCCGAGCAGGTGAGCCATCAGCAGCAGGCTGCCCTGGCCCGTCTCGGCGGCATCTTCTTCGACCGCCTGCAGGGGCTGGACGTGCTGCGGCGCTTTGGCGCCGAGCAGCGGGAGGCGGCGCGGATTGCCGCATTCACCGAGGACTTTCGCAGCCGTACCATGCAGGTGCTGCGCGTGGCCTTTCTTTCCTCCGCGGTGCTGGAGTTCTTCAGCTCGGTCGCCATCGCCGTGCTGGCGATCTACATCGGCTTCGGCCTGCTCGGCTTCATCGAGCTGGGTCCGGCGGAATCGCTCACCCTGTATTCAGGTCTTTTCGTGCTGCTGCTGGCGCCGGAGTTCTACAACCCGCTGCGGACCCTGGCCCAGCACTGGCATGATCGGGCCGGCGCCCTCGCCGCGGCCCGCAGCATCCGGGAGGTGCTCGACGCCCCGCCTGCCCGGGTCGAGCCAGCGACGCCGGCGCCGCGGGTGCCTGCCACCGCCTGCCGCATCCGGGTGCAAGATGTCCGCCTCGCCCTGCCGGGTCGGCGCGCGCTGTTCGACAACCTGTCCCTTGAAGCCGCCGCCGCCGAGAAGCTCGTCATCTACGGCCCGAGCGGTTGCGGCAAGTCAACGCTGCTCGGCATTGTCGGCGGCTTCCTCGCGCCCGACGCCGGCCTGGTGGGCTACGACGAGATCCCGGTCAGCAGCCTGACCCGGACCCAGCTCAGCGAGCTGAGAGGTTACCTCGGCCAGCAGCCCTACCTGCAGGCGGGCACCATCCGGGAAAACATCACGCTCGGTCGGCCCGTGGCGGATGACGCGCTTGAGCGGGCCGTGGCGCTGGCGGGCCTGCGCGACTTCCTCGCCGGGCTGCCGGCCGGCCTGGCGACGCCCCTGGGCCAGGACGGGCTGGGGGTGTCGGGTGGCCAGGCGCGCCGCATCGCCCTGGCGCGGGTGCTGCTGCAGCCCCGGCCGCTGCTGCTGCTCGACGAACCCACGGCCAGCCTCGACGCGGAC
>JASFEC010000063.1:0-10666 GCA_050125045.1 Gammaproteobacteria bacterium
GATCTGGACCAGGACCGCTTCGATTTCGCGGGGGAGTGGCGCGCCGCGGAAGGCTGGCTCGAGTCCCTGCGTCTCGAAGGCAGCTACAACGACTATCAGCACAATGAGATCGAGCCGAGCGGCGAAGTCGGCACGCGCTTCGACAACGACGCCTTCGAGGGCCGTACCGAGCTGGCCCATCGAACCGGCGAGTGGCGCGGCGTTGTGGGCCTGCAGTTCCTCGACCGCGATTTCAAGGCGCTGGGCGAAGAGGCCTTCGTGCCCCCCACTGATTCCCGCTCCTGGGGCTACTACCTGCTGCAGGAACGGAATTATGGCGCGACGAAGTTCACGGTCTCGGGCCGTTTCGAAACCATGGAGCACGACCCGGATGCCGGCGGGCCGGACTACGATGACGATGCCGTTTCCGCATCGCTGGGCTGGGTCTTTGGTCTCGGTGGCGACTACAGTTCTTCGCTCACGCTGAGTTACACCGAGCGCCATCCCACGTCCGAGGAACTCTACTCGGACGGGCCCCATCTGGCGACGGCGCAATTCGAAATCGGCGATCCGGATCTCGATATCGAGCAGAACAAGAGCATCGATCTGGGCATCCGGAAAGCCGGCGGTGACTGGCACTGGAGCGTCTCGGCCTTTTACAAGGCGTCGGGGGATCACATTTACCAGCAGCGGACTGGCGCGGAGGAAGATGATCTGCCGGTTGCCGTGTACGCCCAGGACGACGCCATCTTCTACGGCTACGAGGCCGAGCTGTTCCTCCCCGTGTGGCGCCTGGGGCCGGGAGACTTCGAGACCCGGCTGTGGTCCGATTACGTCCGGGGCAAACTGGACGACGCGCGGGGGCGCAACGACAACCTGCCGCGCATTCCGGCTCAGCGTGCCGGCCTCGGTCTCACCTGGCTCGGAAATCGCTGGAGGGCAGGGGTGGACGTCATCAAGCACCTCGGTCAGAAGCACACCGCGGACTTCGAGCTGGAAACCGGCAACTACACGCTGGTGAATGCCAACCTGATGTTCGACCTCGCGCCGAAGTGGGGCGACGCCAAGTTCTTCCTTAGAGGCACCAATCTGCTGGACGAGAGGGGCCGTCGCCATGAATCCTACCTGAAGGACTTCGCGCCGATCCCCGGAATGTCACTGCACGCCGGCTTCCGGGTTGGCTTCGGCGCAGGTCGCTGAATGACGTAAAGGGGGTCGACAGCGTGACAGGTGGTTCCGGGTCAGCCGCCCCGGGGCCGCGGGCACCGGTCGGGTCCTTTGGTCAAAAGGCGCATTCCAGGGTCTCCCCGCCTGCCAGGCTGTATTTTCTGCCCGTCACGCGGACGGTGATCGGCCCGGCGTCGGGCTTGAGGCTCCGGAGCCTGACGTGGCGGTGTCCGACGTCGAGGATCAGAAGATGGTGCCGGTAACGCAGCCGCATCGACAGCTCGTCCAGGTCCGCAGGAAGCGCCGGGTTGATCCATAGGGCGCCACCGCGGGTTTCGATGCCGGTATAGCAGCGCTGCAGGATATCGACGCTGCCCGCCATGGCCCCCAGGTGGATGCCTTCCGCCGTCGTTCCCTTCTGGGAATCGTCCAGGTCCGCCATCAGCGCCTCCTGGAAGAGCTGCCAGGAGCGCGGTCGATCGGTGCGGGCGAGCACCCATGAATGCACGACCCGGCTGAGCGACGAGCCGTGAGCGGTGCGCGCGAGATAGTAATCGACGTTGTCGGTGATGTTCTCGGGATCGAACTCGTAGCCGAGGCGCCGGAACAGGGATGCCAGCTGTTCCGCCGAGAGCAGGTAGAACAGCATCAGGACGTCCGCCTGCTTCGACAGCTTGTAGCGGTTCGGCGTGTCGCCTTCCGCCTCCAGGATCCGGTCCAGGCGCTGGATGTCCCCGTAGCGCTCGCGGTAGCCGTCCCAGTCGAACTCCGCCAGGTCTTCATAGCCTTCAAACTGGCTGAGGATGCCGTCGCGATGGAACACCACGCGCATCCGCCGCGAGATCCGGTCCCACTCGGCCAGCTCCTCGTCCGAGAGTTCCAGCATGGTGCGCAGCTCGGCACAGCGATGCTTCGACAGGTGGCCGAGCAGGGCCAGCGCCCGTTCCAGCACCCAGACCGTCATCACATTGGTGTAGGTGTTGTTGTCGAGCCCGGGCGTGTCCCGGCCGGGGTAGCCCTCGTGATACTCGTCCGGACCCATCACGCCGCGGATCTCGTACCGGTCGTGGACCGGGTCATAGGTGGCCAGGCTGGCAAGGAAACGGGCGATCTCGAGGAACATCTCGGCCCCGTGATAGGACAGGAACTCCTGGTCGTGGGTCACCTCGTGGTACTGCCAGACGTTGTACGCGATCGCGATGTTGACGTGGCGCTGCAGGTTGCTGTGATCGGGCAACCAGCGGCCCGATTTCGGGTTCAGGTGGACCTGCTGGGTCTCCTCGCGGCCATCGCTGCCGCTCTGCCAGGGGAACATCGCGCCACGATAGCCGGCGGCCCGGGCGTTCCGGCGGGCGCGCTGCAGCCGCCGCGCACGATACTTGAGGAGCGAGCGCGTGATCTCCGGGACCCGCAGGTTCAACAGCGGGAAGATGAACAGCTCGTCCCAGAAAATATGGCCGCGATAGCCCTCGCCGTGCCAGCCGCGCGCCGGCACCCCCACGTCGAGGTCCTCGCTGTTGATGGAGACCGACTGCAGCAGGTGGAAGACGTGCAGCTTCACCACGAGTTGCAGGTGGTCGTCGTCCTGGCCGTCGGCCATTCTCCAGTCCGTCCCGAACCGCCACCATTGCTGCTCCCACGCGAGCTTGTGCCCGATGAGGAGATCGGCGAAGCGCGGCAGGTCGCGGGCCGTCTCGCGAGCGGCGAGGCCATGCTCGCTGATGCCCTGGTCACGGGACGTGTAAAGGGCGACAAGTTTTTCGATCCGGCAGGTCTCGCCCTCAGCGATCTCCACGCTGGCCCGGGCCAAAGCATGATCCGGCCGGGTCTCGGCCATCCAGTCGACGTCCAGGGGCTCGTCGTTACGGTAGATCCGGGTGCGGGCGGCCTGCGCCACCTCCAGCCTCGACTGACTGGTTCTCATCTGCAGGAACAATTGCTCGCCCCGGGATTCGCAGGCGACAGGCACCAGGTGCCGGCTGGCCAGGTTCTTGTACCGCGCCACGTTGCCGTTGACGACAGTGCCGTCGAGGGCGGTCTCGATCTCCAGCGCGCCCGACCAGTTCTCTGCCACAACGTCCAGCGCGATCGCCGCCAGATGCGGTGCGCGCAGGTGCACCAGGCGGCGTTCCACCAGGCGCGTGATCCGGCCCTGCCCGTCGACGAAGCTGAGGTCACGCTCGAAGATGCCGTGCTGGGTGTCGAGACGCTGGCAATAATCCCGCAGCTCGGCCTCGTCCACATGGAACCAGGGGCCGTCGGCAACCCGCACCCGCAAGGGCAGCCAGTTGGGCAGGTTCACGAGGTCCTCATTCTCGATGACCCGGCCGGCAACCTCCGACTCCAGCCGGTTGTACCCGCCGGCCAGGTACGTACCGGGGTAATGGACACCGTCCGCACCGCACTCGAGCGCGGCCCCGCGGGTCGCGAAGTAACCGTTGCCAAGCGTGAACAGAGCCTCGCGATAGGCCTCTTCGTCCGGCGCATAGCCGTCCCGAACGAGATGCCAGCCCCGCATCAGTCCTTCGCTCCCGCAAGCCGGGCCAGGAAGCGGCGAACCTCTTCCGTGTCACGGAGCCGATGGGTCGCCGCGGTCTCCCGGGGCTCCTCGCTCACGAGCACGCCGACGCCGTCCTCCACGAGTTCGCGGAAAGCGTCCTCATCCGTGAGGTCGTCACCGACGTAAATCGGCAACATGCCGGCGCCGTCGTCATCGATAACCTGCAGCAGCCATCGCACGGCCTTGCCCTTGTCCCACTCCAGCTTGGGACGCAACTCGAAGACCTTCTTGCCGTTGCGCTTCTCCAGGCGCGGATGCCCCGCGACGGCCGCATCTACCGCGGCCTCCACCGCCGGCACCTGCTCCGGCACCACTAGCCGGTAGTGCACGGAAAGGGAATAGCGCTTGTCCTCGACCAGAGAGCCATCGACGTCGTCAAGAGCAGTCTTCAGTTCTGCGCCCGCCGCAGCGACGTCGGGCGCGAAGTCTTCAGCGAGATTGCGCCGCATGCCTGAGCCGGCCGGACCCTCGATCTCGAGGCCATGGTTCCCGACGTAGATGATCTCTCCCAGCCCGACCATCTCGCGCAGGTTCGCAAGACCGCGGCCGCTGATGATCGCCGTCTGCCAGCGCGCTCCCAACGCGGCCAGCACGTCCCGGGTCGCCGGCGGCAGCAATGCATCCTCGGGGCGCGGCGCGATCGGAGACAGAGTGCCGTCGTAGTCCAGCATGACCACGAGCCTTCTGCCGTCCAGGGACCGAAGGACATCTTCGGCCTGTGATTCTGGTGGAACGGGTAGCACGGCGCCTGATTCTCCCCGATATTTGCTGTTGGCGCCAAGTATGCGGCGCGGCCGTGCGGTTGTATTGGAAACTCGTCACGTCTTCGCATCAAAATGCCGGTATTCTCCGCCCCAATGGCTTCGCCAGCGCTGGGAGACTGACCCATGAAGCAAGGACTCGCCGCCTACCGCGCCGTGCTGTTCGACCTGGACGGAGTGCTGACCGACACGGCCAGCATCCACGCCGACTGCTGGAAGCAGGCCTTCGACGATTACCTGCGCCAGCACGCCGCTCGGACGGGTGAGCCGTTCGTCGAGTTCGATGCCGCCGGCGACTATCACGATTATGTCGACGGGAAGCCGCGCTACGACGGCGTCCGGAGCTTTCTTGCCTCTCGCGGTATCGAGTTGCCGGAGGGCGATCCTGCGGATCCATCCGGTATGGACACGATCTGCGCGCTCGGCAACCTCAAGAATGTACTGGTCAACGAGACCCTGGCCCGGGACGGCGTGGAGCCCTACCCGGACGCGCTGCGGCTGCTGGATACGCTGGACGGGTCCCACCTCCATCTCGCGGTCGTGTCATCGAGCAAGAACGCGCCGAAGGTGCTGGACGCAGCGGGGCTTGCCCAACGATTCGAGGTCGTCGTCGACGGCAGGGTGGCGGCCGAGGCAGGCCTCCCCGGCAAGCCCGCGCCCGACACTTTCCTCGAAGCAGCCCGGCGACTGGGCGTCCCCCATGAAAAAGCGGTCGTGATGGAGGACGCCATTTCCGGTGTGGAAGCGGGGCGCAACGGCGACTTCGGCCTGGTCGTGGGTGTCGCCAGGACCGGCAACGATGACGCGCTCAAGGCCGCCGGCGCGGACCTTGTCGTGAACAGCCTGGAAGAACTGGCCGGCACGGAAACGGATGCGGGGCCCGTCGGGCGCTGAACGCGGCGGCAGCCCTCAGAACGCCTCGCCGACGAAGAAGTAGATCGCGTCTTCGTCGTCGGATCTCGCGTAGTCCAGCCGCAGGTTGATGTGTTGCGCCTTCTGGACCAGGAAGCGCAGGCCGAGACCGACGCTTGGGATGGTGTCCGAGTCTTCCAGCCCGGAGAACGAGTTCCTCACCTGGCCTGCGCCCCCGAAGGCGACGGCGCCCCACCGCTCGCTGATCTGCCAGCGCGCCTCGACCTCGGCCAGGTAAGAGGAGCGACCCAGGTAATTGGTGGCCGGGAAGCCACGCAGGCCGACCCGGCAGGAATCCCAGAGCGGCGCCCCTGCCTGGCGCTCGCACCAGTTCGCCCGCCAGGCCAGGACGAGATTGTCCCGCGGCAGGTGAAACGAGCTGAAGGCAAGGTCGATGGAGCGGTAGGCCTCATCCGTCTGTCGGCCGCGCCAGGTGTACATCAGGCCGGCCTTGAAGTAACTGCCGCCCCGCGGATAAGTCGTGCTGTCGCGCGAGTCGCGCACCACCACCGGGCCCACCGAGGTCGCTTCTACGGCGGTCAGAAGGTCGAACAAGACTGTCTCGAGGCCGAGGGAGAACGTCTGCTCGAAGTTGAGGTAGCGGCCGGCAAGGCCTGCATACCAGGCTTCACCAAATGCGCGTGAGAGCTCGGCGGACAGGAACTCGCCCTCGATCTCCCAGTCGACGTCGAGTTCCGCGCCGCCGGAATCGCCCGCCAGCAGCGGCAGGTTGAGGTTGATCGTGCCGAGGCCGGCGGAGAGCCGCCAGCGATCCTCGTCCCAGTAGGCGTTGTGCCCGATCCCGAGCGCCCAGCTTTCGGTGTCGGTGTACATCGCCACGAGGCCGGTCACCGACGGCGGCTGGACGTCCGCCTGCTTCGCGTCCTGCGGCCAGAAATAAGCCGTGACCCCGATCAGTCCCGTGCCGATGGTGGGGTTCGAGGTGGGAATGGGCACGGCAAGGAAACTGCCGCGGCGGATCTCTGCAGGCAACGGGCCGTCACGCACCTCGGCCGGGAGGGCGGGGGGCTCCGCGGACTCGAAAGGATCGCCGGCGTGGGCCGACGTTGCGCCACCGAGCGCTGCTGCCGTCGCGGCGAGCAGCATGGATCGGGGCCAAGCCAGGAGGCTCGCCTCGCGGTGGAATTCGGTGAGGAACATTAGCGGGGTATTACTCTGTTTAGCGTGTCGACGCCGAAAACTGGCGGAGACGGCTACGGCAAACGCGAGGACTTCTCTGCGTTTTCCTCACTGATCCAGCCGAGAATTTCCTGCTCCAGCTCGGCCAGCGACTCGGCGTATTCGCGGCGGCGCTCCACAGCGGCGGGCCCTTCCTGCGCCTGCCACTCGGCGACTGCTTCCGCGCAGACCTGGAAGTCTTCGCACAGGCCGCGGAAGGACTCGCTGCGCTCGAATTCGGCGGTGATGGCGCTGGCCCGGCCCGGCAGGTGCGTGACCACGCAGGCCAGGGAATCCTCCAACGGCAGGTCGCCCGCCACGTTCATGGTGCTGCCCCCGAGTGACGACGCCGGTCATAGCGCCGGCTTGGTGCAGTCTAGCGCGGCTTTGAGGCGGGCAACTTACAAGGTACTGTAGTTGCTGTATGCAACATCCGGACGAGCCGCTCGACCTGCCGCACGACCTGATCCGGTCCCAGCTGGACCGGATGCTGGGCCACGAGGAGTTCATCGCGACCGACAAGATGCGCGACTTCCTGCGCTTCGTCGTCGAGGAGACACTGGCCGGCAACGCGCGGCACCTGAAGGGCTTCACCATTGCCATGGCGGTGTTCGGCCGCGACCAGGATTTCGACCCGGCCCACGACCCGGTGGTGCGGATCCAGGCCGGACGCCTGCGGCGCGCGATAGAGCGCTACTACCTGGTGGCCGGCGCCGACGACCCGGTGCACATCGACATTCCGAAAGGCAGCTACGTCCCGGTCTTCTCGACGCCGGAGGCAAACGAAGAACCGCCCGCGGCCGTGTCCTTGTCCGTCAACGGCGACTGGCCTTCGATCCTGCTGCTGCCCTTCGACGATATGACCGGCAGCCCCGAGCTGGCCTATCTCGGGCCCGGCCTCGCAACCGAGCTGTGCATGGAGCTCGGCAGTTGCTCCGATCTGCGCGTGATGCTGTCGCATGACCAGCTGCCAGGTACGCCCGAAAGCACGGCCACGCCGGACTTCGTCGTCCGCGGCAGCGTCCGGCTGCAGGACTCCGAGATCAAGGTCGTGGTCCAGCTGGCCCGGGCGGCTACCGGCGAGCAATTGTGGGTGGACTCCCTCAAGACATCCGTGCACGACAAGAGCCTGCTCACCTTCCAGGAGCGGGCCGCCGCAGCCATCTGCGCCCACATCGCCGGGGAGCACGGCGTCATCTTCCGCGCCCTGTCGGCGGGCGCCGAGGGTCGCGCGACCGCGGAGACCTCCAGTTACCAGGCGATTCTCAAGGGCTACAGCTACCACCAGAAGGTCGATAGAGAGTCGTGGGAGATGGCGTTTCATGCCCTCCACGAGGCACACCGCAGGGACCCGGGCTGCGGGCTGGTCTGCACCATGCTCTCGGTCCTTTACCTCGACAACCTGTCGATGGAACTGGCGGATCCTGCGCTCACGCCGCTGGCCGAGGCGCTGCATCTCGCCCGCGAGGGGGCGCGCCTCGAGCCGCGCAACCAGTTTTGTCGCCTTGTGCTCGCACGGGCCCACCTGCTTGAGAACAACCTCGAGGCGGGCCTCCAGGAAGCGGACGCGGCTCTCGCGCTGCATCCCGATTCGCTGCTTTTCATGGACGCCATCGGCTACCTGCTGGCATTGCTCGGTGACTGGGAGCGCGGCGAGGCGATGATCCGGAAGGCCGTCCGGCTCAATCCCTATTACCGCGTGTTTACGCGCTACGCCACGTGGCTCAACGCTTTCCGCAAGGAAGACTATGCCCAGGCCCTCGAGGAGACCGAGTGGCTCCAGGGGGTCGCCTATTTCTGGGACCCACTGGCTCGGGCGGCGACCCTCGTGCGGCTTGGCCGGCAGGCCGATAGCGAGGCCGCCGTGCAGGAACTGCTGGCGCTCAAGCCGGATTTCCCGCAGCGGGGCCGAGCCCTTATCAGCCAGTACGTGAAGCCTCCCGAGCTGCAAGACCGACTGGTCGAGAGCCTCGCGGAGGCCGGCCTGTCGCTCGAGAACGCCGCCGACTGAGGTTCGCGGCTGATTGACTGTAGGCTACGCCACCGTACTGTAGCCCCCTTACCTCCGCCGGAGCGCGGGTCCACATTGGACCCTGACACGTTGATGCGCCGGCGGAGGGAGCGATGACCACCCCACGATTGACCTTGATGCCTGCCATCGCCGCGGCGGCGGCAGTCTGCATGGCGGCAGGACCAGGGCGCGCAGCCGCGAGCGAGGGCTCCGGCAGCCAGGCTGACCTGGCCCAGGACCTGACCAACCCGATCGCCAACCTGGTCACGATCCCCATCCAGGCCAACTATGACCAGGACATCGGCCTGGCAGACCGCGGCAGCAAGCTGGCGGTCAATGTCCAGCCAGTCATTCCTTTCGACGTCAACGAAGACTGGAACCTGATCACCCGGACCATCGCGCCCATCGTCTACCAGGACGATATCTTTCCGGGCGAAGGCTCCCAGTTCGGGCTCGGCGACATCAACCTCACGCTGTTCTTCTCGCCCAAGCAGCCCACCGCCGGCGGCCTCACCTGGGGCGTGGGCCCGGTGATGGTGCTGCCGACCGCGACGGACTCGCTCATCGGCGGCAAGAAGTGGGGCGCCGGGCCGGCCGCGATCGGGCTCGTGCTGAAGGGGCCCTGGACCGTGGGCATGCTCGCCAATCACGTGTGGTCGTTCGCGGGCGACAGCGACCGCCCGGATATCAACAGCACCTTCCTCCAGCCGTTCGCTGCCTACACCTGGCCGAGCGCCTGGACCGCTTCGGTGCAGTCGGAGACGAGCTACAACTGGGAAACGGAGCAGTGGTCGATACCGGTCAACTTCGCTCTGTCCCGGCTCGTGATGATCGGCCCGTTGCCCGTGAGCCTGCAGGGCGGCGTCGGCTACTGGCTCGAATCCCCGGACACCGGCCCCGAAGGGGTGCGCTTCCGGCTGCAGGCCAACATCGTGCTGCCAAGGTAACCGCCTCGACTTGTTTTTCCGCGGCTTTGAGGTTTAGCGAAATGATTCCGAAAGTACTACGACACCTGTCTCCCCAAGCGTCTCTGCTCTCGCTGGCGCTTGCCATCGCACTGCTGGTGCCCGCTATCGCCAGCGCCGAGGACATCACCATCCAGAACCTCATGCGCGCAGAATCCGACACGATGTTTCGGCTCACGATGCAGACCAACGAGACCGGTGTCGGCGAGATCGCCCATGAACGCCAGGTCTCCTCCGCCGACGCGCCGCAGCCGATCATCCGGCCCAACCAGGACACCTTGTACTCTGTTGCCATTATCGACCTGTCCGAACCGGTGACGGTGACGCTGCCCGAGGGCGACGGGCGGTTCCAGTCCGTGCTGGTGATCAGCCAGGACCACTACAACTTCGCCTATGCCGAACCCGGTGCCTACGAACTGACCGAGGACGAGGTCGGGACCCGCTTCGCGATGCTGCTGTTCCGCACTTTCGTGGATGCTGGCGATCCTGACGATGCCGCGCGGGCCCACGCCGTGCAGGACGGCATTGTCATAGACGGTGGTGGCAAAGGCCCGTTCGTGGCGCCGGACTGGGACCTCGAGAACCTCGCCGCAGCGCGGAAGGCGGTCAGCGACCTCGCCGCAGCGGTCGGCCTCGATGCCAGCAGGTCCTTTGGTCGACGTGGCGAGGTGGATCCGCTCGACCACCTGATCGGGATGGCGGGCTGGGCCGGGCAACCGGCCACGACGGCCGAGGCGTTTGTCGACGCGGTCGATATGAATGACGGCGAAACGCCCCATGTGGTGGCCGTCAAGGACGTGCCGGTGGACGCCTTCTGGTCGATCACCGTTTACGACGCCGACGGCTTCCTTGCCCCCAACGATCTCAAGCGAAACAGCTACAACAACACCTCGGCCACGCCGAACGACGATGGTTCCTACACCATCCACTTCGGCGGCTGCGAGGACGGGCGCAGCAACTGCATCCCGATCACGCCGGGCTGGAACTACACCGTCCGCCTGTACCAGCCGCGTGCCGAAATCCTCGATGGCAGCTGGAAGTTCCCGGCCATCGAGCCTGTCAAGTGAGGCCCGCGAAGTGATACCGGGTCGGAGGCAAACCATGCACGAGGCCGAACTCGGCGATGCCTGCA
>JASFEC010000064.1:0-10562 GCA_050125045.1 Gammaproteobacteria bacterium
CTGGCTGCCGAGCCAGGCGCCCATGGCGGCGCCGACCATGATCAGGGCGAACAGGCGCTGTCCCGTCTTCACGTTGAACAGGTCGGCGGCGAAGGCCCAGAACTGGGCCACCACCATGACGCTGAACACGCCGAGCCAGACGTAGAAGGGCACCGCCACTGGCACGTCGAGCCATACCAGCAGGGCGAAGATCAGCAGGTTCGTGATGAAGAAAACCCCCACCCAGCGCAGCACGGCCGACTTCTTCCCGCCCTGCTTCAGGTAGTCGAACAGCATCTTGTACAGCGGGATGATGAAGACCAGCGCGACCGTGCCCGTGGCGTAGGCGCGGATTTCCGGCGAGCCCTCGGCGAGAATAAGCGCCTCGCGCAGCGGTCGCAGAAGGTAGTAGCCAAACATCAGGAGGAAGATCTGCGCCAGCATCAGGAAAATGCTGCGCCCCTCGCCCGGGCGCACCGAGGTGAGGCCCGACAGCAGGCGTTCGAAGGGCGTCAGGCGGGAGAAATTAAAGAGGCTCATGGCGCGGGCTCATCGCTGGCGGCTCATTTCTGGCACTGGGGACAGTAATACGTGGAACGCTGGCCCTGCACCACCTGCCGGATCGTGCCCGAGCAGCGCAGGCAGGGCTCTCCCGCGCGGTCGTAGGCGGCGAGCTCGGGCTTGAAGTAGCCGCGTTGGTTTTCACCCCAGGCGAAATCCCGGAGCGTCGTGCCGCCCTGCCGGATCGCTGCCTCGAGCACTTCCCGGATCGCGTCCACCAGGCGCTCGAGGCGGCGCCTGCTGATGCGGCCCGCGGACCTGGCCGGGTGGATGCCGGCCCGGAACAGCGACTCGCTCGCGTAGATATTGCCGACGCCGACCACGATCCGGCCGTTCATGATGTGCTGCTTGATGGCGGTGCGACGCCCGTGGCAGGCGCCGGCCAGGTACGCGGCATCGAACCCGGGCCCAAGGGGCTCGGGTCCCAGGTCCCGCAGCAGCGGATGCCGGAGCGGGTCGCCCGCCACCCAGTCGACCGAGCCGAAACGGCGCGGGTCATGGAAGCGCAGCACCCTGCCGTCGGCCAGTTGCAGGTCGAGATGATCATGCGGCCCGGGCGGCCGCGGTTCCTGCAGCACGCGGAGGCTGCCGGTCATCCCGAGGTGCAGCATCAGGGTGCGGTCGCCCGCTGCCTCGAACAGCAGGTACTTGGCGCGCCGGCGCACTGCCACGATCTCCCGACCCGGCAGCTGGCGCACCAGGGTGCGGGGCACGGGCCAGCGCAGCTTTGGCTGGCGCAACAGCACGCCGGATACCACCCGGCCCTCGACCCAGGGAGCGACGCCGCGGCGGGTGGTCTCGACTTCGGGCAGTTCAGGCATCAGGGCATGCTTCCGGGTCCGGGTGGCCCGAAGTGACTTCGGGGGGTCGACTCTCTATAGTCCTGAGAACGATTCTCGATACGTTGGACGATCGCTAATGGATTTCATTGTCACTCATTTTCACGGCCTGCTGGGCCTGTCCCCCCTGGGCTACGTGCTGGCATCGCTGGTGATGGTACAGGTGACGGTCTTCGCGGTGACGCTCTACCTGCATCGCGACGCCGCGCATCGGGCGGTGGACCTGCACCCGGCCGTCCGCCATTTCTGCCGCTTCTGGCTGTGGCTGACGACCGGCATCAGCACGCGCGAGTGGGTGGCGATCCACCGCAAGCACCATGCGCGCTGCGAGACGCCCGACGACCCCCATAGCCCGCAGGTCGAGGGACTGCGCAAGGTACTGCTGGAAGGCGCCGAGCTGTACCGCGCGGAGGCGGCCAATGCCGAGACCATCGCCAAGTACGGCCGCGGGACGCCGGACGACTGGCTGGAGCGCCAGCTCTACGGCGGCCACACTTACCTCGGGATCGGGCTGATGGTCGCACTTTTCCTGCTGCTGTTCGGCGTGCCGGGGATCATCCTTATCGCCGTCCAGCTGGCTTCCCAGCCGCTGCTGGCCGCCGGCATCATCAACGGTGTCGGCCACTACGCCGGGTACCGGAACTTCGAGTGCAGCGACGCTTCCCGCAACGTCACGCCGTGGGGCCTCTTCCTCGGCGGCGAGGAGCTCCACAACAACCACCACGCTTATCCCTCGTCCGCCCGCTTCTCCATCCGGCCATGGGAGTTCGACATCGGCTGGGCCGTGCTGCGGGTACTGTCCATGCTGGGACTGGCAAAGGTGCGCCGCACCGCGCCCGAGCCCGCATCCCAGCCTGGAGCGACGCAGGTCGAGCTCGAGACCCTCCGGGCCGTGGTGGTAGCCCGCATGCACGTGATGCGGGACTACACGCGCAAGGTCACGCTGCCGACGCTGCGGGCGGAGGTGGCGGCGCTGCGGGTGCGCCTGCCGGAGCGGGCCGGACGGCTGCGCCGGCTGCTGGTGCGCGAGACCGCGCTGCTGGACGCATCGGCGCGGCGGCGCTTGCAGGAGGTGCTCGCGGAGAGCCAGGCGCTCGCCACGGTCCACGAGTTCCGCGAGCGGCTGAAGACCATCTGGAGCGGCACTGCCGCGAGCAACGAGGTGCTGCTGGCGCAGTTTCGCGAGTGGTGCGCCCAGGCCGAGGCCAGTGGCATCCGGTCCCTGCAGGAGTTCGCCGATTCCCTGCGGGGCTATCGGCTCAGGGTCGCCTGAGGCCGGCGGCGTTTCCCAACGAAAAAGCCCGCCGGGAGGCGGGCTTTCTTGTTCGCTCCCGGCCTCGGGGCCGGGCTGGCGCCAGGATCGGCTTACTTGATCTTGGCTTCCTTGTACGCCACGTGCTTGCGCACCTTGGGGTCATATTTCTTGACCTCCATCTTCTCGGGATGCAGGCGCTTGTTCTTGGTCGTGGTGTAGAAGTGCCCGGTGCCGGCGCTGGAAACGAGCCTGATCTTGTCACGCATGGTGCTGCTCCTCAGACTTTCTCGCCGCGGGCGCGCAGGTCGGCCAGGACGCTGTCGATCCCCTTGCGGTCAATGATCCGCAGGCCCTGCTGGGAAACGCGCAGCCGAACGAACCGCTTCTCGCTCTCCACCCAGATGCGATGCGTGTGAAGGTTCGGCAGGAAGCGCCGACGCGACTTGTTGTTCGCGTGGGACACGTTGTTCCCGGTGGTCGGTCCCTTGCCGGTGACCTGGCATACTCGCGACATGACTGTAATTCCTCGAAAAACCGGCTACCCGGCCGCTGGAGAGTCGGGCATTATGCCGTTGCGCCTGCCGCGGTGCAAGGCCCCGGGGAGGCGGTCGGAGGCGTCCGCCGGACCCTAGAGGAGCCCGCGCTCGGCGAAAGAGACGCAGCCGCTGTCGCCCACCACAAGATGGTCGAGCACCCGGATGTCGACCAGTCCCAGCGCACTCTTGAGCCGCCGCGTGATGACCTCGTCGGCCTGGCTCGGCTCGGCGATCCCGGAGGGATGGTTGTGGGCGAGGATCAGGGCGGCCGCGTTGCGCGCCAGGGCGTGCTTCACTACCTCGCGCGGGTGTACGCTGGCGCCGTCGATGGTGCCGCGGAACAGTTCCTCGAAGGCGATCACCCGGTTGCGGTTGTCCAGATAGAGGCAGCAGAACACCTCGTGCGGCAGGTCGCGGAGCCTGGCCCGCAGGAACGTGCGGACGGCGTCCGGCGAGGCCAGGGCCGGTCCGCGCCGCACCGTCTCTTCGAGGTGGCGCCGGGCCAGTTCCAGGCCCGCCTGCAGCTGGGCGTACTTGACCGGGCCGAGGCCCGGCAGGGCGCAAAAACGGGCGAGGTCGGCGGTCAGCAACCCGCGCAGTCCGCCGAAGCCGATGAGCAGCTCGCGGGCCAGGTCCACGGCGCTGCGCCCGCGGGCGCCGGTACGGAGGAAGATCGCCAGCAGCTCCGCGTCGGACAGTCGGGCCGGACCGCCGGCCAGCAGCTTCTCGCGCGGCCGCTCGCCTGCGGGCCAGTCCCGGATGGGCAGGTGAGCCATGGATTCGCGCCTGTCGCCTGGGTTGCCAAATCGAGGGCCAGACAGGTTAAGCTGCGGGCCGCGTCTGCGGGATGGGAGCTTTATGGCCGGTCTGGCTGGAAAAAACGTGCTGCTCGGGGTCAGTGGGGGGATCGCCGCCTACAAGTCGCCGGACCTGGTGCGCCGGCTGCGCGAGCAGGGGGCCGAGGTTCGCGTGGTGATGACCGCGGCGGCCGCACGCTTCGTGAGCCCCCTGACATTCCAGGCCGTCTCCGGCCACCCGGTCCGGGACAGCCTGTGGGACGACGCGGCCGAGGCTGCCATGGGGCACATCGAGCTGGCGCGCTGGGCCGACCTCGTGCTGATCGCGCCGGCAACGGCGGATTGCCTCGCGCGGCTCGCCGCGGGCATGGCCGACGACCTGCTGACCACGTTATGCCTCGCCACGGCCGCGCCGCTGTGCGTCGCGCCGGCGATGAACCGGCAGATGTGGTCGCACGCGGCGACCCAGGACAACCTCCAGCGCCTCCGGGAGCGCGGCGTCCGGGTGCTGGGGCCTGCCGAGGGCGCCCAGGCCTGCGGCGAGACCGGCGCCGGCCGGATGCTGGAGCCGGCCGAGATCGGCGCGGCCCTCGCGGCCGGGAACGCCGGCGGACCCCTGCAGGGCCGCAAAGTCCTCGTGACGGCCGGGCCCACGCGCGAAGCGCTCGACCCGGTGCGCTATCTCAGCAACCGCAGCTCGGGGAAGATGGGTTACGCCGTGGCGGCCGCGGCGCAGGCGGCCGGCGCGGAAGTCGTCCTGGTCAGCGGACCCGTCAGCCTGGCGCCCCCGGCCGGGGTCCGGGTCGTGGCGGTCGAGACGGCGGCGCAGATGCTCGGCGCCGTGCAGGCGGAGCTGCCGGGCACGGCAATATTCATCGCCGCGGCGGCGGTGGCCGACTACCGGCCGGCAGAACCGGCCGGGCGGAAGATCAAGAAGCACGCCGAGGAGCTGCAACTGGCCCTGGTCCGCAATCCCGACATCCTCACCGCTGTGGCCGCGGCCCGGCCCCGTCCCTTCGTAGTGGGCTTCGCGGCCGAGACGGACGACGTCGAGGCCAACGCCCGGCAGAAGCTCGAGGCGAAGCGGCTCGACATGATCGCCGCGAACCCCGTGGGCCCGGCGCAGGGCTTCGAGCGCGACGACAACACCCTGCAGGTGCTCTGGCCGGGTGGCGGGCGCGACCTGGGCAGCGGCGCCAAGAGCGAGTTGGCCCGGCAACTGGTGGAGTTGATGGTGGAGAGGATGCGTGCAGGTCATCAAGCTGAAGATTCTTGATCCGCGCCTGGGGCGTGACTTCCCGCTGCCGGAGTACGCCACCGACGGGTCGGCCGGCCTCGACCTGCGCGCCTGCGTCGATGCGCCGCTCGTGCTGGAGCCGGGCAGGACGGAGCTCGTGCCGACCGGCTTGGCGATTCATCTCGACGATCCCGGCCTGGCAGCCGTGCTCCTGCCGCGCTCAGGCCTTGGCCACAAGCACGGCATCGTGCTCGGCAACCTGGTCGGCCTGATCGATTCCGACTACCAGGGCCAGGTGTTCGTCTCGACGTGGAATCGCGGGCGGGAGCCCTTCACCATCCAGCCCGGCGAGCGACTGGCACAGATGGTGATCGTGCCCGTGGTCCGGGCGCGATTCGAGGTGGTCGAGGACTTCGAGGCCAGCGCGCGCGGCGCGGGCGGCTTCGGGCACTCGGGGCGGCACTAGCCTCGCGACGATCTGCCGGGTCTAGCGCGGCTCCTCGGCTTGCGGCCCCTGCACCGCCGCCGTTTCCGGCTCCTGGGGCAGGCCCTTCAGCTCGCGGAAGCGGCGGATGTCTGCCTCGAAGTCGCCGCGGATCCGCTCGATTTCCTGATTGCGCCGGGCGATCTCCGCCTCGTACTCGCCGATGCGCTGGGTGACCGTGGCCAGCTCGTTGATCGTGTTGGGGTTGCCGTCGAGCTCCTTCTGCCGGGTCTGCAGCCCGGCCAGCCGGTCGCGCGCGACATCATTCTGGGAGTCCAGGTAACCGGTCCGGCGGTCACGGACATCCTCGATCTCCGCCACTGAGCCGTAGGTCGCCAGGAGGGCCCGGTCGCGGTCGCTGACGGCGGGCGCGGCTTCCTTCTGCTCGTTCACGGTGGTGCGAACGCCGCGGTCGTCCACGACCTGGTGCTGCTCCTTGGAGTATTCGGGAGGGATCGCGTCGCCGAAATGCACCTTGCCGTTCTCGTCGACCCAGCGGTAGATCTTGCCGCCGGCGGCAAGCGCCTGGCCTGCCAGCGAGACCGCCAGTACCGCCGCGAGCGCCAGGGCAAGCCGGCGCCCGTTCTGCTTCCAACCCGTTCCGTAGTGCTCGTTCTCGCTCATAGTGCAACTCCGACTTGGCTTGTCCGGCCTAGGCCACCCCGTATCGTTCCCGGTATGCCCGCAGCGCGTCAAGCTGCGCCGCATCGGCATCGCGCCGGCCCGCCAGGTCCGCGAGCAGGTCGGCCAGCGTGATGATGCTGGTGACCGGCAGCCCCATGTCGCCTTCGACCTCCTGCACCGCGGAGCGTTCCCCCCGGCCGCGCTCTTGGCGATCAAGCGCCAGGACCACGCCGCAGGGCTCCGCGCCGGCGCCGCGAATGATGCCGATCGACTCCCGGATCGCGGTCCCGGCCGTGATCACGTCGTCGATCACCAGCACCCGGCCCCTCAGCGGGGCCCCGACCAGGTTCCCGCCCTCGCCGTGATCCTTGGCCTCCTTGCGGTTGAAACACCAGGGCACGTCGCGCCCGTGGCGCTCGGCCAGCGCGACCGCCGCCGCGGTCGCCAGCGGGATGCCCTTGTAGGCCGGCCCGAACAGCACGTCGAACTGGATCCCGGACGCGACGATGGCGTCGGCGTAGCAGGCGCCGAGCTCCGCCAGGGCGGCGCCGGTGTTGAACAGCCCCGCGTTGAAGAAGTAGGGGCTCTCGCGGCCCGACTTCAGCGTGAAGCGCCCGAACCTCAGGGCGCCGCGGCCGATGGCGAGCTCGATAAAGGCGTGCTTGTAGTCCTGCATGCGGGTATCCGGGAAGGCTTGCGGGGGCCGCGCTGCGGCCGATCATGCGCCCACGGGTATGATACACCGCAGACCCAAGCCCACCTGTGACATGCGTATCATCAGCCTCAACGCGAACGGCATCCGTTCCGCCGCCCGCAAGGGCTTCTTTGAGTGGCTTGCCGGCCAGCGAGCCAACGTGGTCTGCCTGCAGGAGACCCGCGCCCAGGAACACCAGATCACCGACGGAATCTTCCGGCCGGCCGGCTACCACTGCTATTACCTGGATGCCGAGCGCAAGGGGTACAGCGGCGTGGCCCTGTACTGCCGCGATGAGCCGGTCCGCGTCGTCAGGGGGCTGGGGTCGGCCGAGTTCGACCCCGAGGCACGCTACATCGAGGCCGTGTTCCCGGGTCTCTCGGTGGCCTCGCTCTACATGCCCTCGGGCTCCTCGGGCGACGCGCGGCAGGAGGCGAAGTACCGCTTCCTGGACGAGTTCGAGGACTTCCTGCGGCGCGTACGCCGCCGCCCGCGCGAGTACGTGATCTGCGGCGACCTGAACATCGCCCACAAGCAGATCGACATCAAGAACTGGCGCGGCAACCTGAAGAACTCCGGCTTCCTCCCCGAGGAGCGCGCCTGGCTGGACATGATTTTCGACCGGCTGAAGTTCGTCGACGCCTTCCGCGTCGTGGACCCGCGGCCGGACCGCTACACCTGGTGGTCCAACCGGGGCCGGGCCCGCGAAAAGAACGTGGGCTGGCGGATCGATTACCAGGTGGTCACGCCGGGGCTCGGCGACCGGGTCAAATCGGCCGACATTTACACGGGCGAGCGCTTTTCCGATCACGCGCCCCTGATCATCGACTACGACTTCGAGCCGGGGAGCGCCGGCGCGTGACCTCCCGCCTGGACGCCTGGCTCGAGGCGCTCCGGGTCTACCGGCATCCCCGGGTGCTGGCGATGCTGTTCCTCGGCTTTTCCGCCGGGCTGCCCTTCCCCATGGTCTTTTCGACTCTGTCGGCCTGGCTGCGGGACTTCGGCGTGGAACGGGCCACCATTGGTTTCTTCGCCTGGATAGGCATCACTTACTCGGTCAAAGTGCTGTGGGCGCCGGTCGTCGACCGGGTGGCGTTGCCCGGCCTGACGCGGCTGCTCGGCCAGCGGCGTTCCTGGATGCTCCTCGCCCAGGCCGGGGTCGCGACGGGGCTGTACCTGCTTTCCCGCCTGGATCCCGCGCTCGAGATCGGGGCTGTCGTGGCCTTTGCCCTGCTCGTCGCTTTCTCCTCGGCGACCCAGGACATCACGGTGGATGCCTGGCGCATCGAGGCGGTCGAGCAGGCCCGCCAGGGCGCGATGGCAGCTGCCTATAACTTCGGCTACCGCTTCGCGGTGCTCGCGGGCGGGGCCGGCGCGCTGTACCTGGCGGACTTCTACGACTGGCACGTGGCTTACGCGGCGATGGCGGCGCTGATGCTCGTCGGCATCGTCACCACGCTTGCAGTCGCCGAGCCGGAGCGTCGCCTTGATCCGATCACGGCCGAGATGGAGGCCGAGATCGCCCGCTACCTGTCCGCGCACGCCGGGCTGTGGGAGCCGCTGCGCCGGGCGGCGGCCTGGATCGGCGCCGCCGTGGTCTCGCCCTTCGCCGAGTTCTTCCGCCGTAACGGCCGTTTCGCCCTGGTGCTGCTGGCGCTGGTCCTGTGCTTCAACATCTCGGACCGGGTGCTGGGGATCATGGCCAACCCCTTCTACCTCGATCTCGGCTTCACCAAGTCCGAGATCGCCAGCGTAACCAAGGTCTTCGGTTTCGCCATGACCATCGTTGGCGCCGCCGCCGGCGGTGTGCTGGTCGCCCGCTGGGGAACGCTGCAGACCATGTTGCTCGCGGCGGTGATGCTGGCCGTGACCAACCTGATGTTCATGTTCCTGGCGCTGACGGGCCCCGACCTCAGCATCCTGGTCTTCACCATCAGCGGCGACAACCTGAGCATGGGCCTCGCCGGCGTCGCGTTCATCGCCTGGCTGTCGAGCCTGACCAACCAGGCCTACACCGCCACGCAGTACGCGCTGTTCAGCTCGCTGATGTCGCTGGTGGGCAAGGCCATCAGCGGCTGGTCGGGCGTGTTCGTCGACGCCTTCGGCTACCCGCTCTTCTTCATCTATGCCGCGGCGACCGGCATCCCTGCCATCGTGCTGGTGCTGGTGGTGATGCGCCACACTTCGCCGGCGAGGCGTAATGCGAGACCACCCGGGGGGACGGGCCGGGATTGAACGGTGCTAGTGGACCGGGCGCGGCGCAGAGGGCCGGGCGTGCACCGGCGCACCGTGGTGCAGCCGCAGCTTCCAGCCGTCTGCCGTCAGCTGGTAGATGTTGGTGACCGTCACCGGGACCGTCATGTCCTCGCGGGTCCGAATGAGCTCGAGCCCGGTATGGATTACCAGGCGATCCACGGCGACCCGGGCGCGCGGCTCGAACCGGACGTGTATGCCGCCATGGGCCAGGATGCTGCCCCAGCTCTTGATCACCGACTCGAAGCCCAGCAGGGGCATGCTGCCGGGGTGTATGCAGACAGATTCGGCAGTGTCCAGCCAGGCACGGCGGATGCCGTCGACGTCGCCTTCCCGCATGGCGCGATAGAAAGCCTCGTGGCACTCGTCGGCGGTCTGGAAACCGCGCGGGACGGATGATGGCATCGCGGGACAACCTCCCTGTTGTACCCAGGGCAGAGCCTTCCCGGCCTCCCCCGGAGCAGTCAGCGGCAGCTTACTCGCTGCGATCCAGATACTCCAGCGGGTCGGTCCGCTCCTGGCCGGTGCCCCGGTCGAGGTCCATGTTGTAGTCTTCCCGCTCGATATCCAGCGACCCGGAATAGTCTTCCGGCGGGTCCGCGGACTCGTATTCAGCCTCTTCCCAGGCGCCGAATTCCAACTCCTCGACCGTGCCGTCGAAGTGCTGGATATCGATGGTGCTGTCGTCTTCGTTGACCGCGATGACCTCGAACAACACTCCGCCCGGCGCCCGGTACCAGTCTCCTATGGAGGGTATGGGTAGCGACATGGCAATTTCCCCTGGTGCGCGGGCCTGATATCCTTGCCCGCCTCTTGTAGCGACTCCCTGTCGTAACCGTCTTTCTCCACACTTATAGTCCACCTGCCCGGGGCTGCAAGTGTGCTGTGCAGCGAAACCGCGCCGTCATGACCGAGCAACTGCTCAAGACGTTCATCATTTTCTTCGTCGTCATCGAGCCCGTCTCGCTGGTGCCTATGTTCGGTGCGCTCACGCGCGGCGGGGAGCCCGGCTATCGCCGGAAGATGGCCCTCAAATCCATCGCCATCTCCGCGGGCATCTTCATCGTTTTCGCGCTGGCGGGCGACTGGCTGCTGCGCCTGCTCGGGATCAGCGTCTCGGCCTTCAAGATCGCCGGCGGCGTGCTGCTGTTCCTGCTCGCGGTGGACATGGTGCTGGCCCGCGAGTCCGGCCTGCGCTCCACCACCGTCCGGGAACAGGACGAGGCCCGATACCGCGAGGACATCTCGGTGTTCCCGATGGCTTTTCCGCTGATCACGGGTCCCGGCGCCCTCGCCACTATGC
>JASFEC010000065.1:0-10523 GCA_050125045.1 Gammaproteobacteria bacterium
ATCCCGACTGGGTGCAGCGTCCCTTCCTGGCCCAGTACGACGAGCAGGCCACCTGGCTGGACCAGCTGCGCCCCTGGGGCGAGAGCGAGTTCTTCTTCGAGCCCGAGTACCGGCGCATCTGCGCCAACGCCGGCACCTGAGGGGCGCGCCTCAGATTTTCTCCAGCAGGTAGTCGCGCATCGCGATGCGCGCGCCGAGCCGCTGGCAGAGCAGGAAGCTGCCCCCGAGCTTGCGGTGCAGTACCGCGGTCTCGGCGGGGGGATTCCGGTACTCCCGCGAGCGGAACACGATGTCGAGCCCGGCCGCCGCGGCTCGCTTCGGCAGCGTGGAGCTGCCGAAATCGTAAGCGCCTCCGGTGGTCAGGGGCTCGCAGACCATCATGATCAGGTCGACCACCAACTCCTTGTGCCGCTTGGAGTCTGAGTCCCGCATGTAGCCGATCTCGATCGCGTGCCGCTCGACGCCCCCGCGATCCTCCGCGAGGATCGCGAGCGTGATGCGCCGGTAGCGGTCGACGAAGGCCTGCGGGAACTCCACCGCCGCGCCGAGATCGAGCAGGGCGATCCGGCCGTCGTCATGTCGGTACAGATAGTTGGCGAAGTTCGGATCCGTCTGCATGAAACGGAATGCGTAGAGCTCCTTGAAAGTCAGGTCCTGGATGGCCTCCGCGATGGCGTTGCGCTCTGCCTGCGGGACCTCTTCGTGGACCAGCTGGTCGAGCGGCTCGCCCTCGATCCAGTCCATGGCGAGGACGCGGCGGGTGCTCAGGTCACGATGGACCCGCGGGACGATGAAACGGTCATCGTCGGCCAGCAGCTTGCCGTAGCGCTCCAGGTTGGTGGCCTCGGTGACGTAATCGGCCTCCTGGCGCAGCTGCTTCTTCGCTTCCTGGATAATGTCCGAGACGTCGAGCTCGCGCGGCAGCAGGCGGGCCATGTTCAGGAACATGGCGAGGTTGTCGACGTCGCTGTCGATGCTCTTGGCGACGCCGGGGTACTGGATCTTCAGCGCGATGTCCTCGCCCTTGGCGGTGCGGGCGCGATGCACCTGCCCGATCGACGCCGAGGCCGCGGGTTCGAAGTCGAAGTCCTCGAAACGGGACTCCCAGCCCTTGCCGTACTCGCGCCCGAGGAGGCGCTTCACCTGGGTCTGGGGCATGACGTCAGCCGAGGCCCGGAGCACCGACAGCGCCTCGGCAAACTCCGGTGGCAGGACGTGGCTGCTCTCCATCGATAGCAGCTGCCCCAGCTTCATGGCCGCGCCGCGCATGTGCGCCAAACGCTTGGCGAGCCGCTTGGCATTGGCGCTGGAGAGCAGCACCGACGCAGCCTTGTCCGAGGCTCCGCCGCTCGCGCGGCGCAGGCCCTCGGCGATGCCGCCGACGGCCATGGTGCTGGCTGTCAGGCCCATGCGGAAGAGGCGCCCGGTTCGCGTGGCCGGGACGCGGGACTGGCGGCGGCGAGGCGGGGACTTGGGCTTGTCGCTCACGCCCGGCAGATTAGCACGCGGCCGGCCCCCGCACTCGCGAAGACCTGATCGCGAGGTCGCGCCGTGCATGGCTCCCTTCGCTTGGAAATCTGATGCCGCTCCGGGAGCCATGCACGTCCCGATCCCGCTGCCCCTCAGCGCGCATGCAGTTCGACCACGTCCCCGTCGGCCACCGGCTGGTCGGCGCCGACCTGCTGGCCATCAAACACGTTCTTCCCCCACATGCGTGCGAAGCGGAAGCCCTCCGCCATGTCCTTGTGCACCAGCCGGGCGACGTCGATCACGGTGTCGCCTCCCCGCACCGTGAACGGCCGGTCGCGCTCGGCTTCCTTCCCGGGCGCCTTGGTGTAGACCCGGACCACGCCCAGTGCGCGGAACAGCCACGGGGCGAGTTCGCCCAAGCCCTGGCCGGTCTCGGCGGAGACGCGCAGCGTCGGAAAGTCGACGCCGAGCAGTTCCTCGAGCACGGCGACCTCCTCCGGGTCGCCGGAGAGATCGCTCTTGTTGGCCAAAAGCAGGGTCGGCAGCTCGATCCGGAACGGATCCTCCAGCTCCCCCTCGGTGGGCGCGAGCGCGGGCGCCGCGCGCGGCAGGGCGGGCCAGTCGGGAACCAGGCCGACCTTCCTGGCATCCAGGGTGCGCAGCAGGAACTCGAGATGCTCCACGCAGGCCGGATCGGCGAGGTCGACCACCAGCAGAGCGGCGTCGCAGCTTTGCAGGCTGGAGGCGATCCACGGCGGGCTGTGCTCCGGCGACATGGAGGGGAGGTCGATCAGCTGGAAGGCGATGTCCTCCATTGGCAGCATCCCGGGCTCCGGGAACTGGGTGATGAAGGGCCCGGGGCCGGGCTGCGCCCGCGAGCCGGTAAGACGCTGGTGCAGTGCCGACTTGCCGCTATTGGGCGGCCCGAGCAGAGCCACCTGCGCGGCGCCTTCGGGGCGAATCACCAGGGCCGGGCCGCTGCGCTTGCCGCCTTTCTTCGGCCCCGCCAGTTCCTCGGTGAGCTCCTTGATGCGGCTCTTGATGTCCGCCTGCAGGTGTTCGGTCCCCTTGTGCTTGGGGATGGTCGAAAGCATTTGCTTCAGGCAGTCGAGCCGATCCTTGGGCTCCCGGGCAGCCCGATAAGCTTCCTCCGCCTTTTTGTACTCGGGCGTGACGTTGGTGGGCATGCGGCGCGCTCAGTGCTCGTGGGGCGGCCAGGCCGAGCCGTCGATAGCTTCGCGGTACGCGTGCCAGGTGGCATGACCGAGCAGCGGAAACAGGATCGCGAGGCCGACGAAGGCGGTGGCGAAGCCGATGCCCGTCAGCACTACGATCAGCGCGAGCCAGACGATCATGGCCGGCTTGTTGCGCAAGGTCGCATTGGCGCTTGTCAGCACGGCCGTGATGGTGTCCACCTTGCGGTCCACCAGCATTGGCAGCGAGAAGGCGCTGGCGGCGAAGGTGATGGCCGCGAAAATGGAGCCGACTGCGGAGCCGATGGCCAGGAAGCGGGCGAGCTGGACCAGGTCGGGCCGCGACTCGATGGGGAAGAACACGTGCACCATCGAGCCGGCGCGCGCCCAGACCAGGAAGATCACCAGCAGCACCAGGGCGAACACCATGCTGTCGGCGAGGCGGCTGCGGGCGGTGCGGATGCTGACGTCGAAGGTCGGCACGCGTCCCACTTCGAGCTGCCAGCTGATGGCGTACAGCGCGATCGCCAGCAGGGGACCGATAAAGACGAAACCGGAGAGGAGCGACAGCATCATCACCCAGCTACCCAGTTGCAGCGCCAGCAGGCTGACGCCCCAGGACAGGCCGAGCACCACCAGGCCCCAGGCCAGGCTCTGGCCCGGGGCCGCGCGCATGTCGCGCCAGCCGGCCGCCAGCCAGTGCAGGGGCGCGGCGGGGGCGATGCTTCGGCACGGCGCCACGAACGGGTAGGCCTGCTCTTCTTCGCTGCCCTGCGGCTGCTCGGGGGTCATCGCGGAACTATTCTCATTGTTGGCGCATCCTCTATACCATAACGGGTGGAATCTCTTCACGGGCGCGTTGGCGTTTCGAAAGGTCGGACTGTAGGCTTGGCCGCAGCGTCGATCGCGGCGCGCATCTTGCTTTCCGGGGCCGTCGCATGGGTTCTTTTTTTGCCGAGCTGAGGCGCCGTAACGTCATCCGCATCGCCATGTTCTATGGCGCGGGCGCATGGCTGGTGCTGCAGGTGGCCGACGTGCTGCTGGGCATCGTCGAGGCGCCCGAAGGCTCGTTGCGCTCGCTCGCCATCGTCCTCGCGCTCGGCTTCCCCTTCGCCCTGGTCCTGGCATGGGCCTTCGAGATCACGCCGGAGGGCATCCGGCGGGACCGGGACCTCCCGACCGACAGCCGCGCCTCGGCCGAGGCCGGCCGCAAGCTCAACATCGCCACCATCGTGCTGCTGCTGCTGGCCATTGCGCTCCTGTCCTGGAACATCTTCGCGGGGCGGGAGCCTGCCGGCGCGCGCATGGGCCAGGCGCCTGTCGCCGAGGATGTCGCGCGCCCGCAGGACCTGTCGATCGCGGTCCTGCCCTTCGTCAACATGTCGCAGGATCCGGCCAATGAGTATTTCTCGGAGGGCCTGTCCGAGGAGTTGCTCAACGTGCTCGCCCGGATCGACGACTTCCGGGTGGCCGGCCGCACCTCCTCGTTCGCCTTCAAGGACCAGGAGCAGGACCTGCGCACCATCGGTGAGCGCCTCGGCGTGGCGAACATCCTGGAGGGCAGCGTGCGCCGCCAGGGTGACCGGGTGCGAGTCACGGCCCAGCTGATCGACGCCAAGACGGGATATCACCTCTGGTCCGACACCTACGACCGCCAGCTCGACGACATCTTTGCCATCCAGGATGAAATCACGACGGAAGTCGTGCGCGCGCTGCGCCAGACCCTGCTGCCGGGCGACGAAGAGGTCATTCGCCAGACCGCGAAGGGCGATGTCGAGGCCTACAACCATTACCTTCGCGGGCAGTTCCATGCCCGGCTGCGCACGCCGGAGGGGCTGCGCCGCGCACTGGAGGAGTTCCAGCAGGCCGTGCTGATCGACCCCGGCTACGCGCCGCCTTATGCCGGCATGGCGATGGTCTATGCGCTGCTGGACAACTACAACTACCGCAGCCTGGAAGAGACCGGCCCGCTGGCGAACCGGGCGCTTGAGCGGGCACTGGAAATCGACCCAGGCAGTGACGAGGCCTGGGCGGTCAAGGGGCTGCTGCTGGGGCAGGGCCCGGACGCGGCCGAGCGGAAGGACGAGGCGCGCGCTGCGCTTGAACGCGCCGTCGAGATCAACCCGAACAGTGCCTTCGCCTATCTCTGGCTGAGCAACATCCTGCTGCCCGACATCGCCGCTTCCCAGGCGGCCCTGCAGCGGGCCTACGCCTTGGATCCGTTGTCGCCGGTGATCGTCTATCGCCAGGCAATGTGGGCGCTGAACTTCGACGACCAGGAGCTCGTCGATCGTTATCTCGGCGAATTGCGCGACGTGGCGCCGGGCTGGTTCATGACCTGGTTGGCTATCGGCACCATCGACTCGCAGGCCGGCCGGATCGCCGCAAGCGCGATCGCTTTCGCGAAGGTGCGCGAGCTCAATCCCGAATACCTCGGCGCCCTCGGCCCGGAGACTTTCGCCCTGGAGATGCTCGGCTACGGCGAGCGGGCCGAGGAACTCCTCGTCGCCGCCCTCCAGCGCCAGGGCGGCGATTCACTCGAGATCGCCCTCGCCGGGCACCGTACGCGGGAGGCAATTGCCGAACAGGGGCTAGCCGCAGGCCTCGCGATCTACCGGGAGGCGCTGGAAGGACTGGAGCTGGAGAACCCGGAAGCGGTCGGGGATCTTGCCCTGCTCGAAGTGGCTGCCGGCGAGCCCGAGGCCGCGGAGCGCCGCATGCAGCAGCTACTGGGCTACGAGCCCGCCGAGCTACCGGCCTGCGACGAGTCCCCGCAGCTGACCGGTTGCATTGCCCTGGTCATGGCACTGAATGAGCAGGGCCGGGAAGAAGATACGCGGATCGTCGCCGAGCGGACCAGCGCGCTGATTACGTCACTCCGCGACCAGGGCTTCGAGAGCGCCACGATGCTGCTCATCGAGAACTACCTCCAGCACCTTGACGGCGACGGTGACAGCCTCGAGACGGCGGTCGCCACCGCCATCGAGCGCGGTTGGCGCGTGCCTGTGCCGGTGATCCGCTGGCTGTTCACCGGCCATGTCGACGACGAGGTGGTCGAGCGCCTGGCCGGGACGATGGACGCGGCGCTCGCCGTCGAGCGCGAGCGCTTCGAGCAGCTCAGGTCCGCGCCTGAGGCCCTGCCGACTTCCTGACCGCCGTTCAGCAACGGTTCAGCCGTTCCGTCCTAGCCTGTCCCCGAGGCTGCCGGATTCCCGCGACGGGACGGCGAAACACGAGGAGGACGGCAATGAAGAGCAACCTGAAACTTAAGTTGGCGGTGGCCGGTCTGCTGGCCTGCGTGGCGGGCACGGCCGTGGCCGATCCCAGGGGCCGCTCCGGCGGTATGGACTATGCCCGGGTCCTGGACGTGACCCCGATCGTGCGCCACGTCCGGATCGAGACGCCATCGCGCGAGTGTTGGAACGAGACGGAGTACCGCACGGTCCGGCACGAGGAGAGCTACTACGGCGGCCGGCGCGCGAACAGCGCGGTGCCGGCCATTGCGGGCGGCATCCTGGGCGGCGTGATCGGCCGCCAGTTCGGCGGCGGCAGCGGCCGCGACGCCATGACCGCCGTGGGCGTGCTGGTGGGTGCTTCCGTCGCCTCTGAGGCGGCGCGCAACCAGGCGCATGCGGACAGCCACGTGAGCTACGAGCAGCGCCCGGTGACGGTGGAGCGCTGCCAGACGACCGTCTCCTACCACGACGAGGAGCGCATCGAGGGCTATCGCGTGACCTATGCGTACGCCGGTCGCGAATACACGACGACCATGGCCTCGCACCCGGGCAAACGGATCCCCGTGCGCGTCACGGTGGTGCCGGCCCGTCGCCGCTGAGGGGGTCCTTGCAATCGCGCGGCGGGGCTTTCAACCTTGTGCGCAGCACCGCCAGCGAGTGAATTGCAGATGGACCAGTCCAGCACCCCCTGCCGCCGCCCCGGCCGCGCCTGTCTCGGCCTGGCGGCGGCGCTCTTGTGCGCTTTCGCGTTCGCCCCGCCACCGGCCCACGCCGCGCCTCCCGCGGATGCCGGCCTGCGGGTTGCCCAGGCGGACGAGCAGGTCAGCCTGGCCCAGGCCACACGCATGGTGCAGGACCGCTACGGCGGGCAGGTTCTGAGGGCTGAGGCCAAGCGCGACAAAGGCCGCACCGTGTACCGGATCCGGGTGCTGACTGAGGACGGCCGCGTGCGCACCGTGCACGTGGACGCGGCGACCGGCCGCATGTACTGACGCTGCCGCGGCGCAGGCCGGGCGCGACACTGGCGGAGGAGAGCGATGCGCGCATTGCTGGTGGAGGACGACGATACCCTGCGCCATGGCCTGGCGGCGGCGCTGCGCGCGGCCGGCTGGCAGGTCGACGAGGCGGCGGAAGGCCGCGAGGGGCTGTATCTGGCGGAGGAGATGGCGCCGGACGTCGCCGTGGTGGATCTGGGCCTGCCCGGCATGTCCGGCATGGAGCTGATCGAGGCCCTGCGCGGCCACGGCCGCGACGTCCCGGTGCTGATCCTGACCGCGCGCGACCGGTGGCAGGACAAGGTCGCCGGCCTCAAGGCCGGCGCCGACGATTACATGGTCAAGCCCTTCCACACGGAGGAGCTGCTGGCACGGCTCGAGGCACTGGTCAGGCGCGCGTCCGGATGGTCACAGCCGATCCTTGATTTCGGCGTGATCACGTTCGAGCCGGGCGCGCAGCGGGTGGAGCGCGACGGCGAGCCCGTGGAGCTTACGAGCTTCGAGTACCGCCTGCTGGAGTGCCTGGTGCTGCGGGCTGGCCAGGTCGTCTCCCGCGCCGAGCTGATCGACCGGCTGTATGAGCAGGATTACGACCGGGATAGCAACACTATCGAGGTCTTCGTGGGGCGTCTGCGCCGCAAGCTGGATCCCGACGGCACCCTGCAGCCGATCGAGACCCTGCGCGGGCGTGGCTACCGCTTTGCGCTGAAGCCCGCCGGCGCGGACTGAGCCCGCCGCCGATGACCAACTCGCTGCGGTCGCGTGTCCTGCTGAGCCTTGCCCTCGCCCTGCTCGTGTTCTTCGGGGCCACCGTGGCGGTGCTGGAGTGGAGCCTCGGCAACAGCCTGGCCCGCGCGCGCGACCAGGTGCTGGAGGCGCAGCTGCTGGCCATGATCGCCGTCGCCGAGCCAAGCGAGAATGCCGGCGGTCTCGGCCTGCCGGAGCCGCCGGACGGGCGGATGCTTACGCCCGGCTCCGGCCTCTATGCCGAGATCCGCGACGCAGCCGGCCGCCCCGCCTGGCGTTCGCCGTCGGCGCTGGCGCTGGTGCTGGAGCTCCCGCCGGCCGGCGCGCCCGGGGCGCGCGACGCCTGGACCCAGCCGGCGCCGGGGGGCGCCGGGCTGGCGCTCAGCAGCATGGTGATCGACTGGGAGTTCGAGGACGGGCGCGTCGAATCCTACCGCTTCGTCGTGGCGCAGGACCTCGATACCTGGGTGGCCCAGCGGCGCGCCTTCCGGCTTGGCCTGGTGGGCTGGTTCGGCGCCCTGGCGGCAGCAACCCTGGCGTTGCTGGCTTTCGTGCTGCGCCGGGTGATGCGCCCGCTGGGCCGTATCGAGCAGGAGATCCAGGAGATGGAGAGCGCCGAGCGCGAACAACTCTCCGCCGGCTGGCCGGAGGAGTTGCGCGGCGTGGCCGACAATCTGAACGCCCTGCTGCGCCGCGAGCGCGACCGCCAGCGGCGCTACCAGGAAAGCCTCGGCAACCTGGCGCACAGCCTGAAGACGCCGCTGGCCGGAATCCGTACCGTGCTGCCCGAGGAGGGCGCGGCCGATGCGTCCCAGGTGGGCACGGTGAGGGCCGAGCTCGGGCGCATGGATCGCATCATCGGCTGGCAGTTACGGCGCGCGGCTGCGGTGGGAGCCGCCGGCGTCGGCATCGCCCCGGTCGCAGTGGCGCCGGTGGTGCGCGACCTTGCGGTCATCCTGGACAAGGTGTACCGGGAGCAGGACATCCGCTGCGAGATCGACGTCCCGGAGGCCCTGCGGTTCCGTGGCGAAGAGGGTGACCTGCAGGAGATGCTGGGCAATGTGCTCGACAACGCCTGGAAATACGGCCGGCGCCGCGTGCGGGTCAGCGCTGCCCGGGACGGGGCCGATACTGTCGTGCTGCGGGTCGAGGACGACGGGCCCGGGCTGGCGTCGGCCCGGGCCGCGGAGGCGATGGCGCGTGGCGCGCGGCTGGATGAAAGCCATCCCGGCCAGGGGATCGGGCTCGCCGTGGTCAGGGAACTCGTCACCGCCTATGGCGGCGAAGTCAATGTCGAGAAATCGGCCCTCGGCGGCGCGGCGGTGACGCTGCGGTTGCCGGGCGCCTGATCCGGGCTCTGCGGCGCGGTTCAGTCCTTGCGCGCGGCGCCGCGCCGGCCTTGGGGCTTCCTGCCGGCCCGGCGGCTCGCCTCGTGGTCCTCGATCATCTCGATGAGCTGGCGCCAGGAATAGCGCCGCGAGGGCTCGCGCGCGTTCTTGCGAAAGTAGTACAGGCTGCCGGCGGAGATCAGGAAACGGCCGCGCAGCTTGTCCTCGCTGTCGGTCACCTTGACCACGATGTCCAGGCCGGCCTTGCGTTGCGTCTTTGCCATCCTGCGCTCCTTGTTCTTCTGCTGCATGCGTCGATGACCCAACCTCCAAGCCTAACCGATGTGGGCTATCGAGGCATTGGCCAGCGCGTGCTGCTCGGGCAGCGGGCTGGCCAGGGCGCGGAGCTCGACCAGCATCGGCGCCAGGTCGCCGGCGACGTCCACATCGGTCAGCGTCGGCAGCTCCAGCCAGTCTCCCAGGTCGTCCATGGCGGCGCGAAATCCCGCAGCAGTGTCCGGACGGCCGCAGGGCGCCGCAATCCAGGTCGCCCCGGGCAGCGCGCGGTTGGCGCCCAGCAGCCAGAAACCGCCGTCTGATGCGGGGCCCATGACCAGGCGCGGCTCCGGCCGGGCGAGCCAGTCAACGGCCCGGCGCAGCTCCCGGGGATCGAGCTGGGGCGTGTCGGCGCCGAGCAGGAAGGCGCTGCCGTGGCGTGCGACCAGCGCCGCATGCACCCGGCCCATGCGCGCCCCGAGGGAGCCGGGACCCTGCTCGAGCAGGGGCAGGTCGCGCCATTCCCGCGCGCCCGCATCGGCCGGTTCGGCGACCGCCCAGTAAGCCGTCAAGCCGGGCACCGCAGCGAGCGCCGCTGCGGTGGCGCGGGCGGCGAGCCGATACCAGGCAGTCGCCGCATCCGTGCCGATACCCGCCGCCAGCCGTGTCTTCAGCGGCGACAGCCCGGGTGTCTTGACGAACACGGCCGCGGAGCAGGTCATGGTCAAGGCGACCTTTGGCGCGCCATGGCGCTGAAGCGCCGTGCCTGCGACACGGTCAGCCAGGCATGACGGAGCGTCGTGCGGAGCCATCCCTCGTCCCTGTAGCGCCGGGCACTGCTGAAGATCGGCATGGAGAGATCGACCAGCGGCACGCTCCGGGCGCGGGCCAGCCAGACCAGCGCGTGGTCCTCGCCGCCAGACAGTGTCTCGTCGAAGCGGCCGAGCGCCTCGAACGTCACGCGTCGCAACAGGAATCCCTGGTCCCCGAAAGGCAGGTGCAGGAGGCGGCTGCGGAGGCCGGCGCCGAGAGCATTCAGCCGGGCGGGCATGGGCCCGTCGGCCAGGTAGCGCAGCCTGAAGTAGCCGAGCCCCTCGTCGCCCGCGAAGTCCAGCGCCGCGGCCACGCTGCGTGCCGGCAGCCGGGAGTCGGCGTGCAGGAACCACACCGCCTCGCCGGCAGCCGAGCGCGCGCCGGCGTTTTGCTGGCGCGCGCGGCCGGCCGGGGCTTCCAGCCAGCGGGTCCGTGCCGTGAGGCCGTAATCCTGCGCCGCGAGGA
>JASFEC010000066.1:0-10120 GCA_050125045.1 Gammaproteobacteria bacterium
TCCAGTTCAACCTCGAGGAGCTCAACGCCACCTTCGTCCGCCTGCGCGACCAGCTGCGCAAGATGGAGATCGAGACCGAGACCCAGATCATCCATCGCCACCAGGGCGAGGTGGAGCAGCGCGGCGACTTCGATCCGCTGGAGATGGACCGCTACTCGACCATCCAGCAGCTCTCGCGCGCCCTGGCCGAGACCGCCAGCGACGTGGCCAGCATCCAGCAGCTCATCAGCGAGCGCATCCGCGAGGCCGAGACCCTGATCGTGCAGCAGTCGCGCGCGGTCGGCGAGCTGCAGGACGGCCTGATGCGCACCCGCCTGGTGCCCTTCAACCGCCACGCCCAGCGCCTGTCGCGGCTGGTGCGCCAGACCGCGGCCGAGTTCGGCCGCCGCGCCGAGCTGCAGGTCGCCGGCGGCACCGCCGAGCTCGACCGCCAGATCATGGACCGCATGCTCGGGCCGATCGAGCACCTGCTGCGCAACGCCATCATCCACGGCATCGAGACGCCGGAGCGTCGCCGGATCGCCGGCAAGCGGGAGACGGGCCGCGTCACCGTGTCGGTGCGGCGCGAGGGCGCCGAGGTGGTGGTGGACGTCAGCGACGACGGCGCCGGGCTGGACCTGGAGACGGTCCGCCGCAAGGGCCAGGCCCTCGGCCTGCTCGGGCCGAACGAGAGGCTCAGCAGCGAGGCGGCCTGCATCATGATCCTGCGGCCGGGCTTCAGCACGGCGCAGCAGCTCAGCCAGGGCGCCGGCCGCGGCGTCGGCACCGACGTGGTGGCGAGCGAGGTGCGCCAGCTGGGCGGCACGCTGGACGTGCGCAACCGGCCGGGCGAGGGCATGACCTTCGAGATCCGGCTGCCCTTTACCCGCGCCATCACCCAGGCGCTCGTCGCCCGCGCCGGCGAAGAGTGGTATGCCCTGCCGCTGCCGGCCGTGGAGGGCGTGGTGCGGGTGGCCGCGACCGAGCTGGCCCGCTACTTCGGGCCGCACGCCATCCCGTTCCGCTACGGCGACCACGACTACCACGTCGAGCACCTGGCGGCGCTGGTCGACGGCCAGTCCGCGGGCCTGCCGGACGGCGGCACGATGTCCGTGATCCTGGTGCGCGCCGCCGAGCGGCCCACCGCGCTCCTGACCGACGAGCTGCTGGGCGCGCGCGAGATCGTGGTGAAGCCGCTGGGGCCGCAGCTCGCCGGCATCCGCGGCGTGGCCGGCGCCACCATGCTGGGCGACGGCAAGCTGGTGCTGATCCTCGACGTGGCCGCCCTGATCCGCGCCCGCGTGCGCGGCCCCGAGCCGGCGCCGGTGCAGCCGCTCAAGCCCAAGGAAGACGAGCGCACCTTCGTCATGGTGGTGGACGACTCCATCACGGTGCGCCGCGTGACCGAGCGCCTGCTGGAACGCAACGGCATGCGCGTGATCACGGCGAAGGACGGCGTCGACGCCGTCACGCTGCTGCAGGAGCACACGCCCGACATCATGCTGCTGGACATCGAGATGCCCCGCATGGACGGCTACGAGGTCGCCAGCCACGTGCGCAACGACGCGCGGCTCCGGCACATGCCGATCGTGATGATCACCTCGCGCGTCGGCGAGAAGCACCGCGCGCGCGCCATGGAGCTCGGCGTCGACCATTACCTCGGCAAGCCCTACCAGGAGAGCGACCTGCTGAACGCCATCCGCACCCTGACGGGCGACGACGATGAGCAGAGGGAGAGCGGCGATGAGTGATCAGCCCGGAGCCCGGGCGCACGACCCGGAGCAGGAGGAGCAGGACGACCTGCTGCACACCCTGTTGCTGCCGCTGGTCGGCCGCCGGCTGCTGGTGCCCCGCGCCTGCGTGGCCGAGGTGATCGGGCTCGCCCGCATCCAGCTCCGTGAAGAGGACCCGGGCTGGCTGCTCGGCGAGGTGGCGTGGGACGACCGCATGGTGCCGCTGGTGTCCTTCGAGGCGGCCTGCGGCGATCCCGTGCCGGATATCGGCGGCCGCAGCCGCGCGGTGATCCTGCGCAGCCTCACCGGCAAGCTCGGCCGCGGCGGGCTGGCGCTGCTGTGCCAGGGCCTGCCCCAGCTGGTCCGCGTCGGCGCCGACGTGGTGGAGCTCGATGCCACCGACGGCGAGGGCTCCGGCGTGCCGGCCTCGGCGCCCGTGCTGTGCCGCCTGCGGGTGCTGAACGAGACGCCGGCGGTGCCCGACCTCGAGCGCCTGGAGACGGACGTGGCGGAGATCCTGGCGGGAGGCTCAGCCGCGCCGCAGGCGTGACTCGGTCGCCAGCAGCGTATTGACGAAGTCGGGCTTGGCGATCGCGGCCGCCACCACGGCCAGCACCCCGTCGGCCAGCGCCAGCAGGGGCTCGGCGTGCAGGATCGCCAGCAGCAGCACCACCACCGGGATCACGTCCAGCAGGGCGGCCGCGCGCATGCTCGCGAACTGCACCCGCACGAAGGCCTCGCCCTCGACATCCCCCTGCTCGAGCTCTTTCCAGGGCTTCGCGCCGGCGAGCACGCGGTCGGGCGCCATGCGCTTGCGGGTGAAAGAGCGGCCGGTGGCGAGCAGCAGCGCCAAGGCCACCAGCGACACGTTCCACAGCATCTGTCGCGGCAGCCATTCCACCATCGGGTTGTAGGGGATGGCCAGCATGATCACGGCCACCACCAGCGGCCCGCCAAGCGCCGAGTACCAGAGCATGTTCAGCATCCGCTGCTGGAAGCGCTTGTCCATCGGGTCGTACATGGCGACAGGGTACAGTAGGCTGCCGGGGGAGGTGAACGATGCGCACGACAAACACCTGGTGGTTGCCGGCCGACCCGGCGCACGTCTCGGGCGAGAGGTGCGCCGTGCTTGCAGGTGAACCGACGCCATGAGCCTCACGCCGCACGATCTCGCCGAGCTGCGCCGCGCCAAGAGCCTGCTGGAGCATCCCGGCTTCGTGGCGCGGGTGAGCAGCGTGGTCGGGACGCCGGTGGAAAAAAGCCTCAAGGTGCTGCCCGGCTTCGTGACGCGCTTCATCGGCTACCTGACGCGCAAGGCGCTGGGCAAGGCCTTCGACTCCGCGCTGTACACGCTGGGTGACGGGCAGCCCGCGACTCCCGGCAAGCCGCGGAAGCCCGCCAACCGCACCCACAAGCTGGCCGCCATGACCTCCGGCGCGGTCGGCGGCGCCTTCGGGCTGCCGGCGCTGATAGTGGAGCTGCCGGTGGCCACCACCATCATGCTGCGCTCGATCGCCGACATCGCCCGCAGCGAAGGCGAGGACCTGCGCACGCCCGAGGCGAAGCTGCAGTGCATCCAGGTGCTGGCGCTGGGCGGCAAGAGCAAGGGCGACGACGCGGCGGACGCCGGTTACTTCGCGGCGCGCGCCGGGCTGGCGCGGGTGGTCGGCGAGGCGGCGAAGCGCGTGGCCGCGAGCCAGGCCGGCGCCCGGAGCGCGTCGGTGCTCGCGCGCATGATCTCGGCGGTGGCGGCCAGGTTCTCGGTGGTGGTGTCGGAGAAGATCGCGGTCCAGGCCGTGCCGGTGGTCGGCGCCCTCGGCGGCGCGACCATCAACGGGCTGTTCATCGCCCACTACCAGCACATGGCGCGCGGCCACTTCACGGTGCGGCGGCTCGAGCGGCAGTACGGCACGCAGGCGGTGCGGGCGGCCTACGAGCGCTCATAGGCAGCGAAACGACTTCCGTGCCGCGGCCGTCCTTAGGCAGAATGACGCACGGGGAGCAGGAAGCCACGGAGCCATGTTCGAAGTCATCTGCGTCACTTTCGCCTTTTTCTTCGGGCTGGCCGTCAAGCAGGTAGGGCTGCCGCCGCTGGTCGGGTTCCTGGCCGCGGGCTTCGCCATCAACTTCTTCGGGCCGGGCCTCGGCCTGCCGGAAGAGACCGGCGACATCCTGAAGTACGTGGCGCACCTCGGCGTGCTGATGCTGCTGTTCGCCGTCGGGCTGAAGCTGCGCCTGGGGCAGATCGCGCAGCGCCAGGTGCTCGGCGGCGCGCTGATCCACTTCGGCATCAGCACCGCGGTGTTCACCCTCGGCATGGCGTATTTCCTGCGGGTGGATTGGGAAACGGCCCTGCTGCTGGGCATTGCGCTGTCGTTCTCCTCCACCGTGTTCTCGGCCAAGATCCTCGAGTCAAAGCGCGACATCGGCGCCTTCTACGGCCGCACCGCCATCGGCATCCTGATCGTCCAGGACATCATCGCGCTGGTGGTGCTCGCCATCTGGGGCGGCCACGCGCCGACCCCCTGGGCGCTTGCGCTGCTGGCGCTGCCCTTCCTGCGGCCGGTGCTGCACTGGCTGCTGGACTTCACCGGCCACGACGAGCTGCTGGTGCTGATGGGCATGCTGTTCGCCCTGGTGCTGGGCGGCATGGGCTTCGAGAGCGTCGGCCTGAGCTCGGAAATCGGCGCGCTGGTGATGGGGCTGATGCTCTCCACTCACAAGCGCTCCAAGGAACTGTCCGACGCCATCTGGGCGCTGAAGGAAGTGTTCCTGGTCGGCTTCTTCCTGCAGATCGGCATGTCGGGCCTGCCGGGCTGGGGCGACCTGGCCTTCGCGCTGGGCCTGGCGCTGGTGCTGCCGCTGAAGGGCGTGCTGTTCTTCGCCATCCTGATCATGTTCCGGCTGCGCGCCCGCACCGCCTTCCTCGCCTCGGTCAGCCTGACCGCCTACAGCGAGTTCGGGCTGATCGTGGCGGCCGCGGTGCTGCCGGGGTGGCTGGTGCCGCTGGCCATGGCCGTGAGCCTGTCCTTCGTCATCGCCGCGCCCATCAACCGCCTGGCCCAGTCGTTGTTCGATCGCTACGAGAGCCGCCTGCAGCGCTTCGAGCTCGCCCGCGTGCATGTCGACGAGCTGCCCACCGACCTCGGCAACGCCCGCATCCTGATCCTCGGCATGGGCCGCACCGGCACCGCCGCCTACGAGCACCTGCGCCCTTCATGCGATCGCATCGTCGCCATCGACGCCGACCCCTACAAGATCGACGGCCACCGCGAGAAAGGCCGTAACGTGCTGTTCGCCGATGTGGAGGACGCCGGGTTCTGGCGCGGCCTCGACGTGTCCGGCCTCGAGGCCGTGATCCTCGCCATGGACAGCGTCGAGGCCAAGGAAGTCGCCGCCCGGGGGCTGCGCCGCAAGGGCTTCCAGGGCCCGATCGTCTCGCACGCCCTGTACGAGGAGCACCTCGAGCGCCTCAAGAACGCCGGCGCGACCCAGACCTACCTCACCATGCGCCAGGCCGGCATGGGGCTGGCGCAGCAGGCCGCGCGCTCTATCGATCTCGACCTGGCGCCGTCGGAGGAAGGTGGCGCCTAGGCGCCCGGGAGACGAACGCACCATCTCCTCGCCGCGCCCCTGGCGTACGTACGTAATTGCGTACTATTCGTTCGCCCCCGTGCCTGAAGGGAGAGAGCCCGTGTCTGGAATCACCGCCAGCGAGGCGCGTGCAAACCTCTACCGCCTGATTGACGAGACCGCGTCGTCGCACCAGCCCTTGCGAATTTCCGGCAAGCGGAACAATGCCGTGCTGGTGTCCGAGGAAGACTGGGAAGCCATCCAGTAAACGCTCTTCCTGTTGTCCGTTCCCGGGATGCGGGAATCGATCCGGCAGGGCATGGAAACGCCGATCGACGAGTGCGATGAGGCCCTCGACTGGTGACATCGCGGGTCGTTTACACGCGACACGCGCAGAAGGACGCAAAGAAACTGGCAGCCGCCGGCCTGAAGCCCAAGGCTGAAGAGCTGCTGGCCTTACTGGCCGAAGACCCGCTGCGGAATCCGCCGCCCGTGAAGAAACTCGTCGGCGACCTGGCCGGCGCTTACTCCCGTCGCATCAACATCCAGCATCGCCTTGTGTACCAGGTGCTGGAGAAGGAGCGGGTGGTGAAGGTATTGGGGATGTGGACGCACTACGACTAGCGCGGACTTCTAGCCCCACAACATCCCCACCAGCCGGTCCCCGACCGCCGGCGCGGTCCAGTAGGCCGCGTGGGCGGTGAGCCAGCGGGTGCGGGTGCGCAGGTGGTGGCCCTGCAGCAGCCAGCCGGCGGCGTCGGTGCCGGCCCGGTAGCGGCGCTCGACCGGGCTCTCGGTCTCGGTGCACTTCATGCACTCGCCGAACACGCGGCCGGTGACGACCGGGTCGTGGCGGCTGAAGAAGTTGTGCCAGGGGAAGCGCTCGCACTCCGAGGGCAGGGTCGCCAGCGGAATCTCCGGGAACAGGTGCAGGCCGAAGAGCCTGAAGTCCAGCCCCAGCGGGCTGCCCAGCGTCACCAGCCCCTGGGTCGCCCAGAGGCGGCGGTCGTCGCCCGCGAAATGCTCCGGTGACTCGGCGATCAGCGCGTTGACCGCCTGCAGGGCATACACCGTCCCGAGGCTGTGGGCGACCACCAGCACGCGGTGGCCGGCGGCGTGCGACTCGAGGATCGACGCCTTGAGCCCCGCGCGCACCTCGGCCGCCGTGTCCCCGTCCGCCACGCCGAGCAGGACGTCGCCGACCAGGTCCACCGCCGTGGCCAGCGCGAAGCCCGCCAGCGGTCGGCCGCGGGCGATGGCGAGTGAGACCAGCTTGCCGAGTTGCACCGTCGGGTGGCGGTCCTTGGTGGACTCGTAGACGTACTGGCGGACCTCGAAGTCCTCGGCGATGCTGCGGGCGGCGAGGGCGGTCGCGACCAGCTGCCGCACTTTCTTCGCGGCGCGGACCTGGCTCGCCTTGCCGCGCTGCGCGCCGTGCACGACGAGGAGGTGGGGCGGCAGGTTCAGGTCGACGGCCATGGGGGGAGTGTAAGGAAATCGGCGTTTCTGCGGAAACGACCTGAATTCTCGCTTTCGCGGTATCCATTGCTTCGTCGTAGAATCCGGGCATGAGCATTTCGAAGGCGGAATTCCTCAAGCTGTCGGTCGCCGAGCGCATCGAGCTGGTCGGCGATATCTGGGACAGCATTGCGCTGGATGCCCCCGAGGCTCTCGACCTTACGGAGGCGCAGCGTCAGGAGCTGCGTCGCAGGCTGGAAGACCACGACGCTGACCCCGACTCGGCGGTTTCCTGGGCACAGGTGAGGGACGAGCTCCTGCCGCGGGACAAGTAATGCGGGTCGCGTTCAGGCCCGAAGCGCGAAGAGAGGCTCTCTCAGCAAGAGATTGGTATGAGATGCAGGTGCCGGGCCTGGGCCGGCGCTTCGCTCAAGCATTAGATGCGGCGATCGAATCAATCTTTCGAAACCCAGGGGCTTACCGGAAACTTGATGGCGATTGCCGACGAATACTACTGCGTCGGTTTCCCTACTCTGTCATTTTCCGGGTGAGACATGACGAGTTGTTGGTTATCGCCGTCTTTCATCACAGCCGTCGCCCTGGTGCCTGGCGACGGCGCTTGATTTAGCCTGTAGAGGTGAAATGATCCCCCTCCCCACCGAAGAATCCGTCTGGGACTACCCGCGCCCGCCGCGCATCGAGCGCATCGACTGGCCGCTCAAGGTCGAAGACGGGGGCATGGTCCTCGCCGCGACAACCAACGGCATCCGGGTGCTGGAGACTTCGCATCCGCCGTGCTTCTACTTCCCGCCGGACGACGTCGATTTCTCCCGGCTCGAGCCCAGCCAGACGCGCACCTTCTGCGAATGGAAGGGCCAGGCGCGCTACTGGCACCTGCGCACCGAGAACGGGCTGGTCCAGGACGTGTGCTGGGCCTACGCGGACCCGATCGACGCGCGCATCCGCGATCACGTGTCGTTCTACGCCGGGCGGGTCGAGGCCTGCTACGTCGCGGGCGAGCGGGTCCAGCCGCAGGAAGGCGACTTCTACGGCGGCTGGATCACGTCGTGGGTGAAAGGGCCGTTCAAGGGCGGCCCGGGCACAAGGGGCTGGTAGGCGGCGATGAACGAAGCGGTGCAGGGCGAGGCGGTGAAGAGCGACAAGCGGATCGCGGTGGTGCTGGGGGCGAGCGGCTACATGGGCTCGAACCTGGCGCCGGCGCTGGCCGAGGCCGGCTGGCAGGTGCGGGCGGTGGCGCGCAACAAGGCCGTGCTCGAGGCCCGCGAGTGGCCGGGCGTGGAGTGCTGGTCGGCGGACGTGCTCAAGCCCGAGACGCTCGGGCCGGTGCTCGAGGGCGCGGACGTCGTCTATTACCTGGTGCACATGATGTGGACCGGCGGCGACTTCGTGCCGGTCGAGCGCCGCGCCGCCGAGAACGCCCGCAAGGCCTGCGAGGCGGCGGGCGTGCGCCGGATCGTGTACCTGGGCGGCATCATGCCGAAGGACAAGCGCTCCCGGCACATGGAAGGCCGGATGGTGGTCGGCGATGCGCTGCGCGAAGGGTCGGTGCAGGTGATCGAGCTGCAGGCGGCGATGATCGTCGGGCCCGGCTCGGCCGCCTTCGAGGTGATCCGGGACCTGGTCAACCACCTGCCGTTCATGATCACGCCGAAGTGGGTGCGCCGCCGCTCCACGCCGATCGCGCTGGAGAACGTGCTCACCTACACCATCGCCGCCGCCGACCTGCCGTTCGAGGGCAACCGCATCCTCGAGCTCGCGGGGCCGGAAGTCCTCACCTACCAGGAGATCATGGACATCTACGGCGAGTTCGTCGGCAAGAAGCCGCGGGTGCTGCCCGTGCCGGTGCTGACGCCGCGGCTCTCCAGCTACTGGCTGTACTTCGTCACCTCCGTGCCGCCGACCACGGCCATGTCGCTGGTCGAGGGCATGGCGCACGACTACGTCGGCGAAGACCACGAGATGCGCGAGCTGGTGCCGCAGCACCTGCTCACCCTGCGCGAGTCCATCGCCGTGACGCTGGAGGCGGAGAAGAACCACCAGACGCCGGCGCGCTGGGTCGAGGGCTCGATTGCGTGCCGGGACTGGAACCCGCAGTACTCCTTCTATGCCACGAAGTTCTGCCGCGAGAAGGAAACCACTGCGTCCGCCGAGGCGCTGTTCGAAGTGCTGCAGCAGTTCGGCCGCGACGGGGATTTCTTCTCCTATCGCCCGCTGTGGTGGCTGCGCCGCGCCTTCGACTGGCTGATCGGCGGGCCGAGCTTCCGCACCGGCCGGCGCGATCCCGAGACGCTGCGCATGGGCGACATCGTGGACGGCTGGCGCGTGCTCGGGATGAAGCCGAACGAGCGGCTCACGCTGTCCATGCTGATGCGCGCGCCCGGCTCCGGCCTGCAGGAGTTCAACATCCGCGAGCGCGACGGCAAGCGCGTGGTCGAGATGTGTGCCTACTGGCACCCGGCCGGGTTCTGGGGGCTGCTGTACTGGTTCGCCCACCTGCCGCTGTACAGCCCGCTGGTGAATGGGGCGGTGGCGGAGATTGCGCGACGGGCGGAAGCGTTGGACGAGGGCCGTGGGACAGCGGCGGGCTAGTAGCCCAGCGACAGGGTTCGCAGAGAAAGTGCATCCATTGGACGCAATGGGTACAATGGAGGCATCTCTGGCCGAGTCCGGTAATAGAAATGGCGAACATCAATGTCCGCGGTATTCCTGACAAGACGAAAGAAGCGCTGCGGGTGCGGGCCGCAAAGGCCGGCATGTCACTCGAGGCCTATGCGCGTCGCGCGCTGGCCAAGGCGGCGATGGAAAATGGCGATGAGCAGAAACCAGTCGTTCAGCTGGCGGAAAAGTACTTTGGCACGAAGCATGGGGTAGAACTCGAGCCGCCGCCGCGCACGACGCACCGCGAGCCGGCAGAGTTATCCTGAGATGATCGTTCTCGATACAAACGTCATTTCGGAACTCATGCGGCCTGCGCCCGACGCGGGCGTGAAGGCCTGGGTCGCCGCCCAGGACCCGCTGGAGCTTGCCACCACCACGATCACGATCGCCGAGATTCAGCGCGGCATTGTCCGCCTTCCCGCCGGCCATCGGCGTAAAGACCTCGAAGAGCGCTTTCGCCTCTTCGTTGCAGAGGCTTTTCCGGGCCGGCTGCTCGTTTTCGACAGTGAGGCCGCCTACGCCTGCGGCGAGGTCGCGGCGGCGCGGGAACGCAAGGGGCTCAATGCGGATGCGGTCGACACGATGATCGCCGCGATCGTGAAGACCGCGGAAGCGAAGCTGGCCACACGCAATACGCGCGATTTCGAGGAATGCGGGATTGCGGTCGTCAATCCGTGGCGGGCCAGGGCGTGAGCGGT
>JASFEC010000067.1:0-10114 GCA_050125045.1 Gammaproteobacteria bacterium
CGTCGCGGCCCACCGCAAGCACGGCTGGCGCCAGGTCCTGGCCGCGTTTGACGCGCGTATGGACGAGCTCTACGCCGCCGCCTACCGGGTGGACGCGGCGGGCCTGCCGGTGGCGGTCCGGGAAGAGGCGCTGGTGCTGCCCGACGCATTGGCGCCGCCCGCCCACGAGGGCGCCTGGATGGGTGCGGGCTCGGGCTTCGCCGCCTGGCCGGAGCTCGGCGTCGACCTGGGCCTGGCGGGCTGCGATCCGGCGGTCGAGCCGACGGCGCGGGATCTGCTTCCCATCGCCTTGGATGCCGTGGCTGCCGGCCGGACCGTGGCGGCCGCCGAGGCGCTACCGGTCTACCTGCGGGACAAGGTCGCGTGGCGTGGCGGCGTGTCCTGAACCGCCCGATGTGGCGGCAATTTAACCGATCTGTCACAAGGCATTGCTGTAATGTTGCAGTCACATTGATGGGCTGAGCCATGACTGCCAAGCAGATTCTGATTGTCGAGGACGAGAAACCGATCCGGGACATGATTGCGTTCGGCCTGAAACGCGCCGGCTACGAAGTGCGGGAGGCCGAGGATTGCCGCCAGGCCCGGATCCAGGTGGCCGACCAGGCCCCCGACCTGGTGCTGGCCGACTGGATGCTGCCCGACATGAGCGGGCTGGAGCTCACCCGCTTGCTGAAGAAGGACCCGTCGACCAGGGACCTGCCGGTGATCATGCTGACGGCACGCGCGGAGGAAGAAGACAAGATCCGGGGCCTCGAGGGCGGCGCCGACGACTACATCACCAAGCCCTTTTCCCCGCGCGAACTGCTGGCCCGGATCAAGGCCGTGATGCGTCGCCACGGCGTGGACGGCGAGGACGAGGTTCACTCCGTCGGCGGGCTGACGCTCAACGCCGCCAGCCACCGCGTCATGGCGGGCGCGCAGGAGGTGTCACTAGGGCCGACCGAGTTCCGGCTGCTGCGGTTCTTCATCACCCACCCCGAGCGGGTCTACAGCCGCGCACAGCTGCTTGACCGGGTCTGGGGCGGCAATGTTTACGTCGAGGAGCGCACCGTCGACGTGCACATCCGCCGGCTGCGCAAGGCGCTCGAGGCCTCGGGCTGCGACCGGCTCGTGCAGACGGTGCGCGGCGCCGGCTATCGATTCTCCGAGCAGGTCGGCGGGTGAGCCAAGGGGCTTGGGGCTACGTAATCCTGCGATTCGCGGCGCTCCTCGCCGCTGCGGCCCTGTTCGGCGCCCTGTTCGGCAATTTCTTCGCCTGGCTCGCCGCCTTCCTGCTGGCGTATCTCGGCTGGCATCTCTGGCACCTCTGGCAGCTTGAGTCCTGGCTCGGCCAAAAACTCCGCGTGCCGCCGCGCGATGCGCCGGGCCTCTGGGGCGATATCTACGCCAAGCTGCATCGACTGCGCTTGCAGAGCCGGGCGCGCAAGAAGCGGCTGGCGCGGGTGCTGAAAGAATTCCGCAAGTCCACACAGGCGCTGCCGGATGCCGGGGTGCTGCTGAATGCGGACCACGAGATTGCCTGGGTCAACAAGGCAGCCGGGCGGCTGCTCGGGCTGCGTCGCGAGGACCGCGGCCAGCGCGTCGAGAATCTTCTGCGCGCGCCCGAGTTCGGCGAGTTCCTGGGCCAGGACGACGCGGAACGGGTCCTGCGGATGGCCTCGCCCGTCGACGCGGAAACGCGGCTGGCGCTGCAGGTGGTGCCGTACGGCGATACCCAGCGGCTGCTGCTGGCGCGAGACATCACGCATGCCTACCGCCTGGAGTCGGTGCGGCGCACCTTTGTCGCCAACGCATCCCACGAGCTGCGCTCGCCGCTGACCGTAATCTCCGGCTACGTAGACGCGCTGGCCGAGGAACCCGACCTCGTGGACCACTGGCGCGAGCCGGTGCAGGAGATGGCGCGCCAGTCGGAGCGCATGCGACGGATCATCGAGGACCTGCTGACGTTGTCGCGGCTGGAGGCCTCCGGGGGGGAGGCGGACCGCGACCGCGTGGACATCGCCGGCATGCTCGCCTCGCTGCGCAAGGAGGCCATGGCACGGCCGCAGCGCCCGGCAGAGATCGGGCTCGAGATGCAGCCCGGGCTGGGCCTGTGGGGCGTGGAATCGGAGGTCTACTCGGCCTTCGCCAACATCATAGGAAATGCGCTGAAGTACACCGCTGAGGACGGCAGCATTCACATTCGCTGGCGCCTCGAGGGCGAGGAGCCCAGCCTGACAGTGACCGACTCCGGCGTGGGCATCCCGGAGGAGGCCATCCCGCGGCTCACGGAACGCTTCTATCGCGTCGACAAGAGTCGTGACCGGGCCACCGGCGGCACCGGTCTGGGCCTGGCCATCGTGAAGCACGTGCTGCAGCGCCATGGCGGCAGGCTGGAGGTCGAGAGCGTGCTCGGGGAAGGCAGCACGTTCACGTGCCGTTTTCCATCGGATCGGGCCTGGCAGGAGGCCTGACGGAGCGCGTCAGGCCGCCGCCCACTCGCGATAGGGGCGCTGGGCCAGGCGGGCATTGTAGTAGCGCGGATCGCCTGACACTTCCTCGCCCAGCCAGGCTGGCCGGACGAAGCTCTCGAGCTCGTCCGCAAGCTCGAGCTCCGCTACCACGAGCCCCTCGTTTGCACCGTGGAACTCGTCCACTTCCCAGGTCCGGCCGTCGCAGCACACCTCGTAGCGCGTCTTGTCGATGACGGCTCCCTGGCATAGTGCGAGCAGCTGCAGGGCGTCGGCGACCGGGATCTCGTACTCGAACTCCAGCCGGCGGATACCCTCGGTGCGGCCCTTGATGTTCAGCCAGGCACGCTCCTCCGCGATGCGCACCCGTACGGTCCGCTCAGGGTCGAGGGACAGGTAACCCTGGCGCAAGCGACGACCGGCAGCCCCTTCTTTCCAGGCGTTGCTGGTGACGAGAAACTTGCGCTCGATTTCCTGGCCCATGCATGCATTCTAGCCGGGCCGAGATCCGCGTTCTTGTTCCGGGCTGCCGCAGGGTGAGAAACTTGAACCTTCACAGCGCCCGCGGGTCCGAGCCATCCATGGAACATCAGGACATCAGCCATCACTGGTCGCGCCGCTTCAACGCGGAGCTGGAGGCCGTGCGCAACAACGTCATGGCGATGGGAGGGATGGTCGAGGACCAGTTACGGCGGGCGGTCGAGGCGCTGGAGCGGGGCGACAGCGCGCTGGGCGAGGAGGTGGTTCGCGACGACCACAAGGTGAACCGCTTCGAGGTGTCCATAGACGAGGAATGCAGCCGCATCATCGCCCGGCGCCAGCCGACGGCGAGCGACCTCAGGCTCATCATGGCCATCATCAAGACCATCACGGATCTGGAGCGCATCGGCGACGAGGCCGAGAAGATCGGCTACCTCGCCTCGCGGCTCGCGCTGCAGGAGCGCCCTGCGGACCGCTACCGCGCGCTGCGCCACATCGGCGACCTGGTCGGGAGCATGCTGCACCAGTCGCTGGACGCCTTCGCGCGCCTGGACACCGATCTCGCGATGCAGGTGGTGCGTGACGACACGGCCGTTGACCAGGAATACGACGCGCTGTCCCGGCAGGCGATCACGCTGATGATGGAAGATCCGCGCAGCATTCGCCGGGTACTGGACATGCTGTGGGTCGGACGTGCGCTGGAGCGCATCGGCGACCATGCCAAGAATATCTGCGAGTACGTGGTCTACATGGTCCACGGCAAGGACATCCGCCATGTGGCGATCGACGAGGCGGAGCGCGAAGTCGGGACCGAGCATGGCTGAAACCAATCCCCGCGGCTGGCTCGACCGCCGCATGATTAATCTCTACGCCGCCCTGATCTGCGGCGCGTTGCTCGGCTTTGCGCTGTTCGCGGAGCATGCGCTGGGCTACGAGCCCTGCCCGCTGTGCATGCTCCAGCGGGGCTCGGTGCTGGCGCTGGGCTTCGTGTTCCTGGCTGCCTATGCGCACAACCCGGGCCGGGTCGGCGCTTCTGTCTATGGTGTGCTGGCTATCCTGGCCGCCGGCACCGGCGTGCTGTTCGCCGGCCGCCAGGTCTGGCTGCAGGGGCTGCCGGCCGACGAGGTCCCGGCCTGCGGCCCGGGCTACGACTACCTGATGGACGTGTTCCCCGCCCACGAGGCCATCGCGATGATGTTCGAGGGCTCGGGGGACTGCGCGGAGATGGGCTGGACCTTCCTCGGGCTCAGCATGGCCGGCTGGGTGCTCGCCTGGATGATCGGCCTGGCCTCGGTGGCTGCCTGGAACAACTTCCGCCACTGACTACTCGTCCTGACCGTGGCGCCGGGCCACACGGTTCGGTCCGCATGCCTGTCCGCGAGGCCGGACCGCGTGACGCCCGTCTCGCTTGAAGAGATGCCGCTCGACGGGCATTCACACGTCCCAGCCTCGCTTGCTACCTATCCGGGGTCAGAACTCGTCGGCGCAGCAACGGTGCGCCGGACTCGTCGCCGGGCCTTTGACGCAGTGGAATCGGGACGCGTGATGTCCGCCGAGCGACATGTCGAGCGAGGTGGATGTCACGCGGTCCGGTTGCGCGTTCAGGGCCGTCCGATCCCGGCCAGCGCGGGATTACGTCGCCGGCAGGTTCTTCAGGGAACGAGCAGCCGCCGCATCAGGCCGAGGTACAGGTCCTTCAGCGGCTCCAGGTCATCCACGCGGACGTGCTCGTCGATCTTGTGGATGCTGGCGTTGACCGGCCCGAGCTCCACCACCGCCGCGCCCGTCGGGGCGATGAAGCGGCCGTCGGACGTGCCCCCGCCGGTGGAGAGCTCCGGTTCTACGCCGGCGATCTCCCGCACGGTTTCGCATACCGCGTCGAGAAACGGACCAGGGGATGTCAGGAACGGCCGGCCGGCGTCGCGCCAGCGCACCTCGTAATCGAGCCCGTGCCGCTCCAGCAGGGCCGTGATTCGGGCCTGCAGGCCCTCCATGGTCTGCTCGGTCGAATACCGGATGTTGAATTTGAGCTCGGCCGAGCCGGGGATGACATTACGGAAGCCGGTACCCGAGTGGAGGTTCGTGAGCTGCAGACTGGTGGGCGGGAATGATTCGTTGCCGGCGTCCCACTCGATCCCGACGAGCTCCTGCAGGAAGGGCGTGAGCTCGTGGAGAGGGTTGCGGGCTTTCTCCGGGTAGGCCACGTGGCCCTGGATACCGTGCACCAGCAGGTCGCAGGACAGCGAGCCTCGCCGGCCAATGCGCAGCATGTCGCCCAGCCGGTTTTTGCTGGAGGGCTCGCCGACCAGGCACCAGTCGATTTTCTCGCCGCGGGCCTCCAGCGTCTCGATGACTTTCTTCGTGCCGTCCTGGGCCGGGCCCTCCTCATCGCTGGTGATCAGAAAGGCAATGGACCCGGCGGGCTCGATATGGGACGCGAGGAATTCCTCGCAGGCAACGATCATGGCCGCGAGACTGGCCTTCATATCGGCAGTGCCACGCCCCCAGAGCTGGCCGCCTGCGACCTCAGCATCGAAGGGCGGGTGCGTCCAGGCATCCAGTGGTCCCGTCGGCACCACGTCGGTATGACCCGCAAAACAAAGCAGGGGGCCCGCATCGCCGCGACGCGCCCAGAAGTTGTCGACCTCGCCATAGCGCAGCTGCTCGACATGGAAGCCGATGCGCTCGAGTCGCTCGGCCATCAGGGCCTGGCAGCCGGCGTCCTCCGGCGTGATCGAGGGTCGGCGCACCAGCTCGCGCGTCAGCTCAAACACCGGGCCGGCGGTCATGAAAGGGCTCTCGCAACGCGTTCCGCAACATTAACCATAACCTGTAATATCCTTTATAACATATTGTTTAATAAATCTTTATGATATTGATTTCCGTGCTTCCCCGGGCGGATGACGCGATGCGATTGCAACATTGCTGTAACACGTTGTCGGTATAAATCCGGGCAGTCAAACCAACCCAACCCGAGGGGAAACCTGTGATCAAGAAGACCCTGACGACGGCTTCGGTCGCTGCCGCACTGCTCGTGGCCGGCTCCGCCCAGGCCCAGTCCGCACGTGATTCTATCTTCATTGTCGGCTCGTCGACCGTGTACCCGTTTGCGACGGTCGTGGCCGAGAACTTCGGCCGCGCCACCAGCTTCAAGACGCCGAAAATCGAGTCTACCGGCTCGGGCGGCGGCCTGAAGCTCTTCTGCGCCGGCGTCGGCGTGGAGCACCCGGACATCACCAACGCCTCCCGCGCCATCAAGGGCAGCGAGATCGAGCTGTGCAAGTCCAACGGCGTCGAGGAGGTCATCGAGGTCAGGATCGGCTACGACGGCATCGTGATGTCGAACTCCAAGGCCGGCCCGACCTTCAACCTGACGCTGAAAGACGTCTGGCTGGCCCTGGCCGCCGAGGTGCCGGATCCGGCCGCTCCTGAAAGCGGCAAGCTGGTGAAGAATCCCTACATGACCTGGAAGCAGGTGAATGCCGCGCTGCCCGACATCAAGATCGAGGTGCTGGGCCCGCCGCCGACCTCTGGCACGCGCGATGCCTTCGTCGAGCTGGCCATGGAGAGCGGCTGCCAGACCTTTGACTGGATCAAGGAGCTGGACGACACCGACTCGAGCAAGTTCAAGACCGTCTGCCACACCGTGCGTGAGGATGGCGGCTACGTCGAGGCCGGTGAGAACGACAACCTGATCGTGCAGAAGCTGCAGGCCAACCCGGAGGCCCTGGGCATCTTCGGCTTCAGCTTCCTCGACCAGAACAGCGACGTCCTGAAGGGCAAGGCGATCAACGGCGTGGAGCCGACCTTCGACGCCATCGCCGACGGCACCTACCCGATCTCCCGCCCCCTGTTCTTCTACGTGAAGAAGGCCCATGTGGGCGTGATCCCCGGCATGCGCGAGTACTTGGCCGAGTTCACCAGCGAGAAGGCGTGGGGCCCCGAGGGCTACCTGTCCGAGCGCGGCCTGATTCCGCTGCCTGACGCCGAGCGCAAGGCTGTTGCGGACCGCGTCAAGAACCTCGAGCCGATGTAAAGCGTCTCAGGTGACACGAATCCTCTCAACGGAGGAACTCGCGGGGGCGGCGGCCAGACTGGCCGTCGCCCCCTCGAATCAATAGACTAAGAGCCGGCCTGAGCCGGGTACGAGTCCTGCATGCCAGTTTCCACGGTCATCCTCGTATTGCTCGTCATGAGCGCCTCGGCATTTGTCCTGGGCAAGCGTCGCTCGCTGGCGCTGGCGGACGAGGCGGGCGGCATCCGCTCGCTGCATTCTCTGCCGAGCCACTACGGCACCTGGGCCGCGGTGCTGGTAGGTGTTCCTGCCATCCTGCTCCTGTTCGGTTGGCGCGTCGCCGAGCCCGTGGTGTTCGAGCGGCTCGTGATTGCGGACCTGCCGGCCGAGATCCAGGCGCTCGACGACGCCCGGCTCGGGCTGTTCATGAACGATGTGCGCAACACGATTGTCGGTAACATCGTCACGGGGCAGCAGCCGGAATCGGTCCTGGCGGCCGCCGCTCACTACCAGGCGCTGCAGGCGCAGAGCGCACAACTGCGCACCGTGCTGGTCCTGGCCCTGGCCCTCGGCGGGCTGGCCGTGGGTTACCGGAGCATCTCCGCCACCCTCCGGGCGCGCAATCGAGTGGAGAACGTCGTGCTGTTCTTCCTCATCGCATCGTCGACGCTCGCGATTTTTACGACGCTGGGCATCGTGCTGTCGGTGCTGTTCGAGTCGATCCGTTTCTTCCAGCGGGTGCCGGTGACGGAATTCCTGTTCGGCACCACGTGGAGTCCCCAGACGGCGCTGCGCATCGACCAGGTGGGTGCCTCGGGCGCTTTCGGCGCGGTCCCGCTGTTCGCGGGCACCCTGCTGATCTCCTTTATCGCGATGCTGGTCGCCGGCCCGATCGGGCTGATGGTGGCGATCTACCTCGCCGAGTACGCGCCGCGCAAGATGCGCACCGTCGCCAAGCCCCTGCTGGAGATCCTGGCCGGGGTGCCCACCGTGGTTTACGGCTTCTTCGCCGCCCTGGTGGTGGCGCCGCAGGTGCGGGCCATGGGCGTGACGCTCGGGCTCGACGTGGCGTCCGAGAGTGCCCTGGCCGCCGGCCTGGTGATGGGCATCATGATCATTCCTTTCGTGTCGTCGCTGTCCGACGACGTGATCAATGCCGTGCCGCAGGCCATGCGCGACGGCGCCTATGCCCTCGGCGCCACCAAGGCCGAGACCATCAAGCAGGTCATCATCCCGGCGGCGCTGCCCGGCATCGTGGGCGGCTTCCTGCTGGCGGTCTCGCGCGCCATCGGCGAGACGATGATCGTGGTCATGGCGGCGGGCCTGGCGGCGAACCTGACGGCCAATCCGCTCGAGGCGGTGACCACGGTGACGGTGCAGATCGTTACCCTGCTGGTCGGCGACCAGGAGTTCGACAGCGCCAAGACGCTGGCGGCCTTCGCGCTCGGCCTGGTCCTGTTCGCGGTGACCCTGATACTGAACGTCATCGCCCTGCACGTGGTGAGGAAATACCGTGAGCAGTACGAATAACCCGGCCGGGCGTCCCTCGGTCCTCGAAGTGGTGCGCGCCAGCCTGCCGCGCCGTTATCGTGCCGAGGCGCGCTTCAAGGCCTACGGCATCATCGCGCTCCTGCTGGCGATGAGCTTCCTGGGGCTGCTGCTGACGAGCATCATCGGCAACGGGTACACCGCGTTCCAGCAGAGCCACCTGCAGCTCGAGTTCTATCTCGATCCCGAGGTGGTCGATCCGCAGGGTGACGGATCCGAAGCGTCCCTGCGCGCGGGCAACTACCTCGCCGTGGTGCGCAACTCGCTGTATGAGCTTTTCCCGGAGGTCAGCAGTCGCCGTGACCGGCGCGCCGTGGGCAGTCTCGTGAGCACCGGCGCAATGTACCAGCTACAGAACATGGTGCTGGACGACCCGTCACTGGTCGGGCAGACCATCGAGCTCTGGGTCCCGGCGGACGACGACGTGGACATGTATCGCAAGGGCCGCATCTCCGCAGAGGTGCCCGAGACAGAACGTCGCCTGAGCGACAATCAGATCGCCTGGATCGACGCGCTGGCCGACCAGGGCCGGCTCCAGCTGAAGTTCAACACGGCGCTGTTCACCAACGGCGATTCCCGTGACCCGGAGCTGGCGGGCATCCTGGGCGCCATCAAGGGCTCCTTCTACATGCTGCTCGTGACCCTGGGGCTGAGTTTCCCGATCGGCATTGCGGCGGCCGTCTACCTGGAGGAGTTCGCGCCGAAGAACCGCTGGACCGACCTTATCGAGGTGAACATCAACAACCTCGCGGCCGTGCCCTCGATCGTGTTCGGGCTGCTGGGCCTGGCGGTGTTCCTGAATTTCTTCGGCATGCCGCGCTCGGCGCCGCTGGTCGGCGGCCTGGTGCTGACGTTGATGACACTGCCGACCATCATCATTGCCAGCCGCGCCGCCCTGAAGGCTGTGCCGCCGTCGATCCGCGAGGCGGCGCTCGGCATGGGCGCGTCGAAGATGCAGACGACCTTCCACCACGTGGTGCCGCTGGCCATGCCGGGCATGCTGACCGGCACGATCATCGGCATGGCCCAGGCCCTTGGTGAAACCGCGCCGCTGCTGATGATCGGCATGGTCGCCTTCATCGTCGACGTGCCGCAGGGCTTCACGGATCCGGCCACCGCGCTGCCGGTGCAGATCTACCTCTGGGCGGACAGCCCTGAGCGGGCCTTCGTCGAACGAACGTCCGCCGCGATCATCGTGCTGCTGGGCTTCCTCCTGGTGATGAACCTGCTTGCCGTGTACCTGCGCCGCAAGTTCGAGCGGCGGTGGTGAGCGGAGGCAGCCTTATGGACATCAACATGAACGAAATTCTGACGAGAACTCCGCGAGAGCAAGGGGTTGAGATGCCAGGCGAAGCAAAGAGGGCGGTCTCCGAGCGGCCGCGACCCGAGGGCACGACCGAGGCCGTGCCGGGCAAGACGATCGGGGACTACACCCATTCGGACGCGGTAATGAGCTGCCGCAACGTCGACGTCTACTACGCTGAAAAGCAGGCCGTGATGGACGTGTCGCTGGATATCGGCCGCAACGAGGTGATTTCCATGATCGGCCCCTCGGGGTGCGGCAAGTCGACCTTCCTGCGCTGCCTGAACCGCATGAACGACACCATCGACATCGCGCGGG
>JASFEC010000068.1:0-9994 GCA_050125045.1 Gammaproteobacteria bacterium
GCCACCGAGATCCGGCGCGACTTCCGCTTCAAGGGCTTCAACCGCACCATGGGCTTCGTCAATGCCGTGGCCTGGATCGCCAACAGCGAGAACCATCATCCCGACCTCGAGGTCGGCTGGGGTCACTGCCTGGTGCGCTTCTCCACCCATGCCATCAAGGGCCTGTCGGAGAACGACTTCATCTGTGCCGCGAAGGTGGACGCGCTACTCGACCAGTAGCTGCGCGTCGTCCGGCTCGACCGCGTCCAGCAGGTCGATGCGGGTGGCCGCGAAGGCCAGCGCAGCGGCGCGCGCACGGCCGTCCTGCTCCTGGTCCAGCGACCACTGCGCATGCTCGCACAGCAGGGCCAGCGCCGTGGCCCGCCCCAGCGTCAGGGCAAAGCCCCGCGCCTGCGCCTGCAGCGCTTCCGGACCGGCTGCCGCAGCGTGCCGATACCAGGCCAGGGCGCGGTCGGCGGCAGCCGCCGCAACGCTGCCTGCCGCCGCCAGCCGGTCGTCGGCGCAGTCCTGCAGGCAGCGATTGAGCCGGCGGCGCAACACGCCGAGGGGGGCGCCGTCGCCGCAGGCTTTCAGCAGCTCCAGCGACAACACGTTGGTGGTCCCCTCCCAGATCGGCAACACCTGCGCATCGCGTACGATCACCGGCAGCCCGGTGTCCTCGACGTAGCCCGCCCCGCCGAAGCACTCGATGGCCTCGGTCGACACCGCCACGACCTGCTTGCCCGTGGTGAGCTTCGTCAGTGCCGTCAGCAGCCTCAGCAGGGCCCGCTCGTCCTCGCCGCACGCGCCGTGCTCGGCGCGGCCGAGCAAGTGAACCAGCTCGAAGCAGAGCTGGAAAGCGGCCTCGTATTCCGCCTGCATCGCCGCCAGGGTCTGCCGGTGCAGCGGCTGTTGCGCCAGCGGGCGACCGAAGGCTTCGCGACGCCGGGCGTAGTCCATCGCCAGGGCCACGCCCCGGCGCATGAACGCGGCGGCACAGATACTGTTCCACGTCCTGGTCAGGGTCAGCATGGGCACGATGCCGCGAATGCCGTCGCGCTCTCCCGCCACGGCGATCGCCGGCGTCCCGTTGAGCACCAGCTCGGCCGTGGGCACCTTGCGGGTGCCGAGCTTGTCCTTCAGGCGCAGGACCTCGATGTGGTCCAGCCGGCCCGCGGCATCGCGGGTCTCCACATAGAACAGCGCCAGGCCGCGGCCACCGGGCGGGTTGCCCTCCGGTCGCGCCAGGGTCAGCGCAATCTGCGAGGTGGCCGCCGAAGTGAACCACTTGCGGCCCCACAGCTGCCAACCCTCGCCCGCGCGCTTGGCCACCGTCTCTGAGGCGCCGACGTCCGAGCCGCCGGTTGACTCGGTCATCCACTGCCCGCTGGTCCAGAAGCGGGCGGGATCCCGACTGGTCAGATGCGGGACCGCGCGCTCGATGAGCGCCGCGTGTCCCGAATCCAGCAGCGTCCGCGCCGCGCCGTCGGTCATCGCCAGCGGGCAGCTGTAAACGTCCGTCGACGGATGGAAGAGATGCACCAGGGCGAACTGCACGGTGCGCGCGAGCGGTCCGTGCTCCGGCTCATAGCCCGTCGCCACCAGGCCGAACTCGGCCGCGAGCGGCTCCGCCCGCCGCCACAGCGGCGAGAGCTCGATAGCGTCGACGCGGTTGCCCCAGGCATCCCATTGCACGAGGCGCGGCTCGTTAAGGCGATCGTCCAGTTGGGCCCGGTATAGCTCGCCGCCGGCCAGCTCACCCATCTCGCGCAGCGCCGCCAGCACTTCGGCCGGCACGCTGCCGCCGAAGCGGCGCGCCAGCAGCGAGCGCAGCACCCGGTCGTCGTCGTACTGGTTGCCCAGCTGCGGCGGCGGCTGGTTGAAGGGCGAAATCCGCATTGCCCCTAGATGCCCATCTTGTTCAGGCTGTCCATGATCCGCGCCAGCACCATGGTCAGGGTGGGATGCGTGCGCTGGAACTCTGCCATGTGCTCCTGCAGCTGCTCGCGCAGCCCCTCCTCGGGCGGGACCTCCGCAGCCGCCAGGCGTTCCTCGATTTGTTCGCGCAGCGCCTCCATGCGTGCCCGCTGGCCGGGGGTCAGCTCGCGCGAGCCGGCGACCTGCTTGCGCAGCTCGGCCAGCAACTGTTCCATTTCCTGCCTCGGCATGTGATGACCTCCGTCCGGAATGCTACTTAAACCTCGGCGAGCCCGCCGCGCGCGACTGCCGGCAGGTCGCCCTCCAGCCCCATGGCGCGACGGATGAACACGCCCTTCAGGGGCGCGAGGCGGTCCACCAGCGTGAGTCCGGCGCGGCGCAGCGTGCCCAGCCCCGGATTGTCGTTGCTGAACAGCCGGTTGATGCCGTCGAACGCACGCATCGACAGCAGGTTCTCCGGCTTGCGCCAGCGCTCGTAGCGCCGCAACAGCGCCGGGTCGCCCGGGTCGCGGCCCGCCGCAACTCCGCCGCCCACCACTTCGGCGAGCGCCGCCGCGTCGAGGAAGCCCAGGTTGACCCCCTGCCCCGCCAGCGGGTGCACGGTATGCGCCGCATCCCCGACCAGCGCGTAGCGGGCGCGCGTGTAGACCGGGGCATGGCGCATGCGCAGCGGGAAGGCTGCGCGGGGGCCCGCCGCCAGCACTTCGCCGAGGCAGCCGTCGCTCGCTTCGGCCACGGCCGCGCGGAAGCGCTCATCGTCCAGCGCCAACAGCCGTTCCGCCCTCTCCGGCGTGGTCGACCAGACGATGGAAACGCGCCCGTCCGCCAGCGGCAGCAGCGCGATCGGGCCCTCGGGCAGGAAACGCTGCCAGGCCGTCTCGCGATGCGGCAACTGGCAGCGCAGGTTGCACACCACGGCTCGCTGCTCGTAGTCGTGGCCGTGCACTTCCAGTCCAGCCAGGGCGCGCGACGGCGAGCCGGCGCCGTCGGCGCCGATCACCAGTCGTGCGCGCAGGCGGCGTCCGTCCTCCACGCCCAGGTCCGCGCTGTCGCCTTCTAGTGCCAGCGTGGCCAGGCGCGCGCCATCCAGCAGGCGGACGTTCGACAGCCGCAGCAGCGCGTTGCGCAGGGCGAGCCGCGCCAGTTCGTTTTCCACGATATGGCCGAGCACCGGCCGGGCCACGTCGGCGGCGTCGAAGCGGATCGCTCCCGGGCCGCCCGCAGGCACCTCGCCGTCCCATACGCGCATGGATCGGTAGGGGCTGATGCGCGCGGCGGCGATTTCTTCCCAGGCGCCGCAGGCTTCCAGCACTCGCCGGCTGGCCTCGGACAGGGCCGAAACCCGCAGTCCGGGTTCTTCGCCCGGGTTCCAGCGGGGGGGCTGCTCGGCGTCCAGGACCACGACGGCGCAGTCCGGCGCGGCTTGCGCGAGCAGCGCCGCTGCAGCTGCGCCGACCATTCCGGCGCCCACGACCGCGATATCTGCCTGACCGCGCGTCACGATCGCAGGTCCTGGCCCAGCGCAAGGCGCGGCAGTCGCCCGGCCAGGCCCATGCCGCGTCGCGCGACCAGAGCGCGGGCGGGCGGCAGCAGGTCCATGCCCACCAGCCCGAGACGCCGTCCGGCGCGCAGGGTCGGCACCTCGCTGGTGAACACCTGCACCAGGCTGTCCGTGTCACGCACCGTGCGCGCCCGGTCCGCCTCCCGCCATTCCGCGTATTCCTCGAGCAGGGCCGCGTCGCCGGGATCGGCGGGTCGCCGTGCGACCAGCTCCGCCAGCGCGGCCGCGTCGCGCAGGCCGAGATTGAAACCCTGGCCGGCCACCGGGTGAATGCCATGGGCGGCATTGCCCGCCAGCGTCACGCGGCCGGCATGCCACGCAGTCGCCTGCACCAGAGAAAGAGGATAGCTCGCCCGGCGTCCCACCTTGCGGAACAGGCCGAGGCGATAGCCGAAGGCGAGCTGGAACTCGGCCAGGAACGCGCTGTCATCCAGCGCCATCACGGTTTCCGCGCGCTCCGGCGGCAGGGTCCAGACGATGGTCGCCCGGCCCTGCGTCAGGGGCAGCACGGCCAGCGGGCCGCTCGGTGTGAAGCGCTCGAATGCCGTGCCGCCGTGGTCGACGGCGGGCGTCAGGTTGGCGATCACGGCCACCTGCTGGTAGTCACGGGTCTCCTGCGCGATCCCGGCCAGCGCACGGGTCGGCGAGCGAGCGCCGTCCGCGGCCACCAGCAGGCGCGCCGACACCCGCGTCTCGGTGCCATCCGCCTGTTCCACCCGGACCGTAACCTCGCCGCCGTCCTGCTCCACGCCCGTGACACGCGCCGGCGCCCAGATCGTGACGTCGGGCGCGCCCTCCAGGCGGTGCCACAGCACCCGGCCCACGGCACGGTTCTCGACTACGCACCCGAAGCTCGCCAACCCGTGTTCGGCGGCATGCAGCCGGGTCACACCGAAAGCGCCGCGCTCAGACACATGGATCGAGCGAATCGGTGCGGCGGCGAACGCCAGCTCTTCCCAGCAGCCGATGCCCTGCAGGATACGCCGGCTGCTCTCGGAGATCGCGGTGGCCCGGTCGTCGTAACTGGGTTGCGCGGCATCGGCCGGCGGCGTGGCCTCCACGACCAGGATGCGCAGCGGCAGGCCGGCCAGCGCGACCCCGAGCGAGGCGCCGACCATGCCGCCGCCGGCGATGATGATGTCGAACTCCGCCCGTGCGTCCATGTCCCTCAGGCCGCCTGCATCAGGCGCTCGATCTCGTCCGGATCCTTGGGAGCGTCGGCCGAGAGCACGTCGGGGCCGTCCGCCGTCACCAGCACGTCATCCTCGATCCGGATGCCGGTGCCCCACCACTTCTTCGGCACGCCCTTGGTGCCGGGCGCGATGTAGAGCCCGGGCTCGATGGTCATCACCATGCCGGGTTCCAGCAGCCGCCACGCCTCGCCCACCTTGTAGTCTCCGACGTCGTGCACGTCGAGCCCGAGCCAGTGGCCCGTGCGATGCATGTAGAACCGCCGGTATGCGCCTTCCTTGATCAGTTTCGGCACGCGTCCCTTGAGCAGACCGAGCTTCACGAGTCCCCGCGTCAGCACGCGCACGGCAGCGTCATGCGGGTCGTTCCAGTGATTGCCGACCTGCACCTTCGCGATGGCGGCCAGCTGCGCCTCCAGCACCACGTCGTAGAGCGCCCGCTGCTCGGGACTGAAGCGACCGGATACCGGGAAGGTCCGCGTGATATCGGAGGCATAGCACTCGACCTCGCAGCCCGCATCGATCAGCAGCAGGTCGCCCTCGCGCAGCTGGTCCCTGTTCTCCACGTAATGCAGGATGCAGCCGTTGGCGCCGCCCCCGACGATGGGCTGGTAGGAGGTCGTGGCGTCGTGCCGACGGAACTCGTGCAGGAATTCCGCTTCGATCTCGTATTCCCACCGGCCAGGCCGGCACGCGCGCATGGCGCGCAGGTGCGCAGCCGCGGCGATGCGCGCCGCCTGGCGCATGACCTTGATCTCGGCGCGGCTCTTGAACAGCCGCATGTCGTGCAACAGGTGATCGAGCGCGACGAACTCCGTCGGCGTGGTGACGCCGGCGTTGGCCGCCGCTCGCAGCTGGTTGACCCAGCCCAGCAGACGCTGGTCGAAGTCGGCGTTCAGGCCCATGGTGTAGTAGACGCGCTCGCTGTGCTCCAGCATGCCCGGCAGGATGTCGTCGATATCCGTGATCGGGAAAGCGTCGTCCGCCCCGTAATCGCTTACCGCCCCCGCCGGGCCCGCGCGGTAGCCGTCCCAGGTCTCGCGCTCCGGGTCCCGGTCGCGGCAGAACAGCACATACTCGCCATGGGGCCGCCCGGGCATCAGCACCGCCACGGACTCCGGCTCCGGGAAGTTGGTGAGGTAGTGGAAATCGCTGTCCTGGCGATAGGCGTGCTCGACGTCGCGGTTCCGCACCCGCGTCGGCGCGGCGGGCAGGATCGCGACGCCGCCCTTGCCAATCATGCGCATGAGCTGGCGACGCCTGCGGGCAAACTCCTTGGTGTTCATCGGTGCTGCAATCCCGGTGCTGCTTGGTGTCCCGCCATGATAACCGCAGCGCCGCCCGGCGCGGCGCGCCTCAGTGCAATTGCGGCGCGCCGGGACCCTGGCGGGGTGCCCGGCATTCGTCAAACACGATTTGCACGCCAACGCGCACGTATTCGACCAGTTCCGCATAAGCGCTTTCGCCGACCTCCTCGGCCTCCTCTTCGGCCACTCCGGCGCGGCCGATCTCGGAAAAATCGGCGAGGATCTCGCGCAGCTCGTCTGGGAGCTCCTCCATCGGCCGCAAGCCACGCATGGCGAGCCCGTAGAGAAAGGCGTTGCACCAGGCCGCCAATGCGGCAGCCCGGTGCTCGAGACCGGCGTCGTCGTCCGGAAGCAGCAGTTCGAAGTCCATCTGGTCGCTTTCCAGCGCTGCGAGCGTCGCGGCGTAGAGCGCCTCGAGCAGGCTGCGGGCATCGTCGGGGCCGCCGAAGCTGTACTCCTCGGCGTCGCTCAGCGTGTTATGGATCCAGGATTCGGGCAAGTCCTCGGCCGCCGCGCATAGCAGGCCGCACAAGGTGCCGTGCGCTTCGGCCGCCGGCGCAACGCCATCCGGCGCGCCGAGCGCCCGCTGGAGCTCTTCGAAGTATGGAGTCGTAGTCACGCGCCTGCCTCGTGCCGGGGCCGCTCCCGCGGCGGCCTCGTGTCCCGATGCTACCACCGCGTGACTGGCGGCCGCATGGACTGCGTACGCCGATTGACCCCCTCCGGGGCCATCACTATAGTTGCGGCCATGGACGAAGGTAGCGCCCAGGCAGTGGACGTAGAGCTGAAGCGGCTGGAGCACCGGCTCGAGGAGCTGGTCGCCGTGTGCCGGCAGCTCAAGGAGGAGAACCGGTCCCTGCGCCAGCGCCAGGAGAACCTGATGCTGGAACGGGCCACCCTGCTGCAGAAGAACGAGCAGGTGCGGACGCGCGTGGAAGCGATGATCGGCCGTCTCAAGGCCATGGAGCACAGCTCGTGAGCAACGATACGGCCCGCGTGTCGGTGCGGATCCTGGAGAAGGAATACCAGTTCGCCTGCCCGGCGGAAGAGCAGAACGACCTGGTCCGCTCGGCCGAGTTCCTGAACGCCCGCATGAAGCAAATTCGCGACACGGGCAGCGTGGTCGGCACGGACCGTATCGCCGTGATGGCCGCTCTCAACCTTGCCAACGACCTGCTGAAGGGCCGCAACCGGGATATGTCCCAGGAATCGCGGCTCGGGACGCGGCTGAAGACGCTGCGCGAACGCGTCGAGTCAGCGCTCGAGGATGGCAAGCAGCTGGAACTGTAACAGCCTGCGGCAAGTCCAACAGTCTTGGCGCCTCCTGCGGTGTTCGATATGGGCCGGGTTCCTCTCGACCCTAATTAACCACCCAGGGGCTGGGACCAGTCGGCGCCGGTGTGCAAGCCCGCGACAAGCGGAAAGCCTGAGGCACGACTGCCGGCCCCACCTATTGCTCTGGTTCGAGAGCAATGGTCTGTAACGGCACAGGCGGGAGGCGCCACCCCCTCTCTACCGGTGAGTCCGCGGCAGCGGAGCGCCGGGCCTTGCGCCACGAGCTGCGGCTGCGGCGCCGCGGCGTGACGGGCAGTCGCCGAGCTCTGGCCACGCGCGCGATCGTTGCCCGGCTGCGCCGCCTGCCGGCCTTTCGGGCGGCCCGCACCATCGCCCTTTACTGGCCCGCCGATGGTGAACCCGACGTGCGGGCGCTCGCGCCCGAGGCGCGGGCGCGCGGCAAGAGGCTCTACCTGCCCGTGGTCGGACACGGCGGAAGAATGCGATTCGCGCCCTGGGAGGAGCACGGCCGGCTGCGCCGTAATCGATACGGCATTCCCGAGCCGCTGGGTCCACGGTGGTGGCAGTCGTCAAAGCTGGACCTGGTCATCGCGCCCCTTGTCGCGTTCGACTCGCATTGTCGACGCCTGGGGATGGGCGGCGGCTATTATGATCGCGCCCTGCAACGCCGCAGGCGCAAACCCGTACTGGTCGGCGCCGCCTTCGCGCTGCAGGAAGTGCCGGCGGTGCCCGATCAACCGTGGGACGTCCCGCTGGACCTCGTCGTTACGGAACGCGGCCGGCATAAGAGAGGAGCGAGAGCATGAACTACTGGCTGATGAAGTCCGAACCCGAAGCCTTCAGCATCGACGACCTGGCGCAGGCGCCGAAGAAGACGACTTGCTGGGACGGCGTCCGCAACTACCAGGCCAGGAACATGCTTCGCGACGAGATGAAGAAGGGTGACCTCGTGTTTTTCTATCACTCCAACTGCGAGGTGCCCGGCATCGTGGGCATCGCCGAAGTCGTGCGCGAGGGTTACCCGGACCATACTGCTTTCGATCCCGACGATCATCACTTCGACCCCAAGAGCGATCCCGACAAACCACGCTGGTTCATGGTCGACGTTAAGCTCAGAAAGAAGTTTCCGCGCGTCGTAAGTCTGCGCGAACTGAAGAGCCACGCCGACAAAAAGCTGCGCGACTTCCGTTTGCTTGCGAAGGGGAACCGACTGTCCGTGATGCCGGTGACCGCCGCGCAGTGGCGTTTCATCGAATCACTTTCGCAAGAGAAATAGCAGGGCGAAACGCGACGAGCAAAATGCCGCGCAAGGTCTCGCGCCGCGTTACCCCGAACTTGTATCTCGCGCATCGCGGGTCTTGGCACAAAGAATGCCTTCATATGTTTGCTGGAAGTTTCACGTTGTTGTATATACAGCAGCGCGAACCCACTACACGGAGATGACCATGGCTGCTGCATCGAAAAAGAAGGCTGCCAGTAAGAAGAAACCGGTCGCCAGGAAGAAGGCGGTAACGAAGAAGAAACCGGTCGCGAGGAAAAAGGCTGTTGCCAAGAAGAAGCCCGCCGCCAGGAAAAAGGCGGTAACGAAGAAGAAGCCGGCTGCCAGGAAGAAGGCCGCCGCGAAGAAGAAGCCTGCGGCGAAGAAGAAGCCTGCGGCGAAGAAGAAGGCCGCCGCGAAGAAGAAGCCGGCGACGAGAAAGAAGGCCGCTGCAAAGAAGAAGCCTGCGGCGAAGAAGAAGCCGGCAACGAGAAAGAAGGCCGCTGCAAAGAAGAAGCCTGCGGCGAAGAAGAAGCCGGCGGCGAGAAAGAAGGCTGCTGCGAAGAAGAAGGCTCCCGCCAGGAAGAAAGCGCCTGCGAGGAAGAAGCCGGCTTCCAGGAAGAAGGTCGCTTCGAAGAAGAAGTAGGCTTGACCGCCGGGCGGTTACGGGGTGTCCCGGAACCGCGGCGAGTTTCGAGGGCCGGGTCCGCGAGAGCGGCTCGGCCCTCGCTCTATCCAGCATTCACTGATCTCACCGGAGGGCAATACCATGGACCAGGCCAGCAAGAAGATCGCCGTCGGTAAGGCCGCAGCCGCCGAGGTGCCGGACGGGTGCCGCCTGGGCGTCGGCACCGGCTCGACCGTCAACTGTTTCATCGATGCGCTGGCGGAGCGTGGCATCGACCTCGCCTGTGTGGTGTCGAGCTCTGATGCCACGACCTCGAGGCTGGCAACCCATGGCATCGCCGTCAGTGACCTGAACAGCACCGGCGACCTCGACCTTTACATCGACGGCGCCGACGAAGTCGACAGCGCCGGCCACATGATCAAGGGAGGCGGCGGCGCTCTGACGCGCGAGAAGATCGTGGCCGCAGCTTCCAGGCGCTTCGTCTGTATCGTCGACGACAGCAAGATCGTCCGGGTCCTCGGCGAGTTCCCCTTGCCCGTCGAAGTGATCCCGATGGCGCGGTCCTATGTAGCGCGCCAGATGGTCAAGCTGGGCGGACTACCCGAGTATCGCGAGGGTTTCGTGACCGACAACGGGAACATCATCCTGGATGTGCGCCACCTCGACATCGTAGATCCGGTTGCGCTGGAGAATCGCATCAACAACATCCCGGGCGTCGTGACAGTCGGCGTCTTCGGCCACCAGAAGGCGCATCTCACGCTGGCGGCGACGGATGACGGGGTGCGGCGGATCGAATACTGAAGACCAGGATGGACCGGCGCCGCTGCGCGGCACCGT
>JASFEC010000069.1:0-9924 GCA_050125045.1 Gammaproteobacteria bacterium
GCGGCGGCCGTGCTGATGCAGCCAGGCCAGCAGCTGCGCCGTGAGCTCCGCGGCATAGCGGTGGTCACGCGTGTGCGAGGAGGCGCTCATCCGGTTGTAGAACACGCCTTTTGGCGGGACTTCCTCGAGGTCGACCCGCCCCTGGTGCACGAACCAGTCGACCCAGGGCACGTCCTCGGCCTCGAAGGCGGCCTGCAGCGGCGCCAGCCACTCGGGGTTCTCGTGGATAACGTAGACGGCCGGACGGGCGGCCACGGGAAAGGAGCCCGCCGAGGCGGGAGCCTGGCTCACGGTCATCCCCTCACTCGGCCGGCCGGGTGTCGGCGTAGGCCTTCATGGTGCCGTTGCTGCCCGACAGCACCAGGGCGCCGGCCGCGTCGATGTCGAAGCGATTAATGCCCTCGAGGATGCGGAAGAACTTGCGCTCCTGGTTCATCAGCGCATCCGGGCAGGCCATCATGGTCGCCGCGGCGTTGCCGAATCGGATGCCCTCGCCCGTCAGGGTATAGCCGCCGGTGTAACGATTGCAGGAGGCGCGGCCATGGACCCGGCTCTCCGCGAGATCGAATTCCAGCGTCACGCGGGAGCGGTCGATGATGCCGCCCCCGTCCAGGTCCTCCACCACCCACTCGCGGCCCGCCAGCAGGTCGATGGGCTCTCCGCCGCAGCCGACCAGTGCCTGGCCGTCGAACTCGATGGCTGCAACGTAGGGGTAGGGCATGCCGCTCATGCTGTCGTTGCACTTGCGGCGCGCCACGTCCATGGCAAAGCGTTTCCCGGGCATGGCGGCGCGGAAGCGCGTGACCCGGCCCTCGGTCGTAGCTGCCAGCAACGGCAGGATCTCTGTCTGCTGCTCGTAGCCCAGGCTGACGGCGATCTCGCCCGCCGCGAGCGAGACGGTCCACGGCGGTTCCTGGCCGAGCGCCCGGAAGGGCTCGGAGGGAGGCTCCGCCTCGCGGCAGCTCGGCAGCCGGCGGCCCTCGATCTCCACGATCGCTTCCTTGCCCTTGCCGTGGAAAAAAGTCGTGTCGTCCCCCAGCGCGCGATACAGGGTTCCGGACGCCGCCGGCGCCTGCTGCATGTCGATGACCCGGCTGCCGATGATCATCCGCGCCGATTCGCCCTCGATGCCGAACAGCAGTTCCTCGGGGCCGCACAGGTAATGGGTCCCGAAAGAGACCAGGTCGACGGGCAGCAGGCGCAGGATGCCGAGGTCGAGGACGCCGGCTGCGGGATCGATCATCACCGGCCGCGTGATGCGGAACGGACTGTCGCCCAGGCTGACACGACCGCGCACCTCGTAGACGGCCGCGTCTTGCGGGAAGACCACCGCCTCCACGCTGAAGGGGATCGGCACCTGCCGCCCCTGCAGCGGGATCTCCTGCTCGGCGACGATCTTTTCCCCGGTCACATCGAAGCGCCGCAGGGTGACGTGCGCCACGCTGTCGGGCGGCAGCGCGATACGCTCGCGGTAGGAAAGGCTGCCCTGCACGACCAGGGACTGGCCCTCCGGCGGCGCCCCTCCCGACTGGCAACCCGCCAGGCCCAGCAACAGTGTCGGCAGGATGATCTTTTTCATGCGTTGTCTCCTGTTGGGCCTTATTCCGCACCCGGGTCGGGCGTGCGCTCGACCAGGCCGCCGAAGAACAGGGCGTTGGCAAAGAGTCTCTCGGTGCCGTGCCAGTAACCACGGAAAAGATAGTCGTCGGCCATGCGCACCACCAGCCCCGCGCCGTGGCGGGTCGCGACCAGCGCCGGGCCCCCGCTCAGCCGTTCGCGGTTGCGGGGCGACAGGTAACCCGCCACCAGCGGGTCCTCGCCATAGGTTCCGGGCTGGACATAGGGGTTGTCGACGGCCTGCAGGACCTGGCGGCCGCGCCGCATGACGCTGATCTCGCCCTGCGCGTAGCCGTAGCCGAGGGGGTGCGTCGTGTCGAGCTGCATGCGCAGCACGCTGCCGCCGATGCGCTCCCGCCCGCGGTCGTCGCCGGCCTCGCCGTAGGGCCGGCGCTCGGGCGCGGTGTCCGTATCTTCTTCCTTGACGGTCTCGACGAAGTCCCAGCCGAGTTCCAGGCCCTCGACCCAGGAGGCCGCGCGCCGTACAGCCAGCAGCTGGCCGCCGCCGCGGACGAATTCCGTCAACGTTTCGCCGACCGACTCCGGCATCTCGCCGTAGCCGCCGTCAGGCAGGATCAGGTGGGTGTAGTCGCTCAGTCGGCGCGGGAGCCGATGCCAGTCGATGCGCGTGAGCGGCTGCTGCAGCCGCAGGTCGAACCAGTGCCAGATATAACCGGCGCTGTAGGGATTCAGGCCCTCGCCGGTGAGCATGGCGATGCGCGGTGTTGCCAGGATCTCGGCGTCCGGCGCGCCCAGGTCGATGCCCGCTTCGGCGAGGCCGCTGGTGGCCCCGTACACCCTGAGCCCATGCGCGGCGGACAGCGCAGCGAGACGGCGGACGACCGGCGGCAGTGTCTCGGGCTGGAGGCCGTTGTGGATCACCAGGCTGCCGCGCACCAGGGCCTGCGGACCGCTGGTGGTCGTCGCAACCAGCGGCTCCCTGACGGCCTGGATTCGATAGCCCTCCGCGAGGAGGGCGGCCAGCAGTGCGGGCGCCCGGTGCTGGTCCCAGGGCACGAGCCAGGCGACCGCGGTGTCGGGAAGATCGACTGCAGGCAGCGGCGGCAACGCCTGGAGCGGTGCGCCGGCGTCGGGCGCTCGCCGCACGGGAGCGACCGGGAGGTTGAAGGCATGCTGCAGGGGCCAGGCGGAGACGTCGTAGAAAATGTCGGCCGAAGGCTCGGCAGACACGTCGAACATGGCCCGCAGCAGCAGGTAACGATCCTGCCCAGCCGGGATGAACCAGCGCTGCTCCGGCCGGGCCTCGCGGCTGCCGGGCTCCACGGGCCGGACCTCGATACCGTGCGCCAGCAGGGTGTCGAGCAGCGCCCGCGCCCGCATCGGGCCGCCCGCGTCGGCCAGCAGCCAGCCGGCGTTGCGGTCGCGCCGGGCCTGCTCGGCCGAGGCGCGGAAGAACTCCGCCTGGTAGGCCAGCAGTTCATCCGCCAGGGCGCGACCGGCCCGCAGCGTGGAAATCGAGGTGCGCACCTGGTTGGCAACAGCGTCGGCGAAGCTGCGCCGGCCGTAAGGCGTGTCCATCAGGTGGCCGCGCGCGCTGCCCTGCTCGAACAGGATGCCGATGCTGCCGCTGACGTCCGGATAGGTCGAGCCCTTGCCGACGTAGTAGTCGTCGAAGCCCTCGCGGGCATAGAACGGCTCGCCGGCGGCGTCCAGGATCTCGCCATGGTAGCCGGCGATGCGCCCGGTGAGCTCCTGGTTGCCGGCCGGGATCAGCGGGTTGACCCGATCCGGCACGCCCGGCTGGAAGAAGTACGTCGCGTTCGAGCCCATCTCGTGGAAGTCGGTGATCACGTGGGGGCGCCACGCGTGGTAATGCCGGAGGCGGGTGCGCGACTCGGGATGCGCGGCGGGCAACCAGTCGCGGTTCAGGTCGAACCAGTAATAGTTGGTCCGTCCGTTGGGCCATGACTCGTGGTGCTCGCGGTCCAGCGGGTCGGCCGAGGGATGCCGGCCGCGATGCATGTTCGCCCAGTGGGCGAAGCGGTCCAGGCCGTCGGGATTCAGCACCGGCTCCATGACGATGACCATGTTGTCCAGCCAGTCGAGCACCTCGGGATCGCGCGAGGCCGCCAGGTGCCAGGCCATGACCGCGGCCGCCGAGGCCCCGGAGGCCTCGTTGCCGTGCACCGAGTAGCCCAGCCACACGACAGGCGGTCCCTCGCCCTTGCGGCTCGCGTCCTGGCGCGCCGCGCGCAGCGCTTCCAGGTCGGCCAGCCGGTCCGGGCGGGCGAAGTAGGCCAGCAGGAGCGGACGGCCGCCGTGGGTCTCGCCCGTGATCTCGATCCGGACCCGGTCGGAGGCTGCCGCGAGGGCCTCGAAGTAGGCGACGACCTGGCCGTGCCGCGGGTGGCGCTGGCCGGGCTCGAAACCGAGCACCGCGCGAGGCGAGGGCACGGTCGCATCGATGGGTTGGCCGGCGGGCAGCCCGGGCGCGGCGACGGTGTCGCAGGCGAGCAGCAAGCCGGCCAGCGGCAGGATCAGGCGAGTCAGGTTCATCGGCGGCGAGTTTCCGAATGTCGGCAAAGCACTCAATGATAACGGCGCCGGCACATCGCTGCGCCGGCGCCGTCGTTACGCCAGTTCCGGGAGGGCTCGGGCGTGTTCAGTACTTGACGCTGCAGCCGTAGGGCTGGGTCAGCGGCCGGCTCACGGCCTCGCCCTCCGCGAGCTCCGCCAGGGCGAGCTCGACATACTGCTCGGCCTCCTCGATGTCGGCCACATTGGCGCTGGGGTTGGAGTCGATGGCGCCGTTGTAGCGAAGCACGCCCTCGGCATCGATGATGTACATGTGCGGCGTGGTCTTGGCGCCGTAGGCCCTGCCCACGGTGCCGTCCGTGTCGAACAGGTAGGCCGTCTGCTGTGCCTTCCAGTCCGACTGGATCTGATCGGCCTGCGCCGCGCTGACATGGCCCTGCTTGCCCTTGGCCGAGGAGTTGATGACCAGCCACACCACGCCGTCGCCGGTGGCCGCGGCCTGCTGCCGCTGCATGTTCTCGCCGTTGTAGTGCTTCTTCACGAACGGACACTCATGGTTGGTCCACTCCAGCACCACGGTCTTGCCGGCGAAGTCGGACAGGTTGTGCGAAACGCCCGCGGTGTCGGTCAGCGTGAAGGCGGGCGCGGGCTCGCCGATCTTCGCGTCAGATGCCAGGGCCGGCGAGGCGGCGAGCGTGAAAGCGAGGGCAATGCCCAGGGTCTTGTGCATGGTTCTCTCCTCGGTGAGTGGGATCAGATTTCGTCCAGTGCTTCCAATACGAGATCGACGGTCAGCAGCTGGGGCAGGACCACCGGTTCGCGTCCCGGCCCCGGATACAGCACGTACAGCGGCACGCCGCTCCGGCCATAGGATTCGAGATAGGCGGTGATGTCGGAGTCACGCCGCGTCCAGTCACCCTTGAGATAACGGACGCCCTTGGCTGCCAGCGCTTCCGCCACCCGCGGCGAGGACAGGGCGACGCGCTCGTTGGCGAGGCAGGTGATGCACCAGGCTGCCGTCATGTTCACCAGCACCGGCTCGCCGGCGGCGCGCGCTGCGGCCAGCTCGGCGGGACTCCAGGCGTCGGCAGAAGCTGAGCTCGCCGCCGGCCCGGGCCCGTCCGGCGCCGGCGCGCGCAAGAGCGGCAGGGCCACCGCGGCCGCCAGCATCACCCAGGCGGCCAGCCGCCAGCCGCGGCCAAACCGCAGCAGCCACAGGCCGAAGGCCGCCCCGACCAGCGCGGCCAGCAGCCAGCTCATCGCCAGCACCGAACTCTGTTCGCCGTAAACCCACAACAGCCAGGTCACGGTCAGCAGCAGCGGGAAGGCCAGCAGGCGACGGAAGGTGTCCATCCAGGGGCCGGGCCGCGGCAGCAGCCGCGCCAGCCCGGGGACCCAGCCGAGCGCGAGGATCGGCAGCGCCAGGCCGAGCCCGAGCGCGGCGAAGATCGCCAGCGCACCCGCCAGCGGCAGGGTCAGCGCCACGCCCAGCGCCACGCCCATGAAGGGCGCGGTGCAGGGGCTGGCCACCAGGCAGGCCAGCACGCCGGTGAAGAACGCGGCGCGGTCGCCATGGCCCTGCGCCAGTCGCTGGCCCGCGCCCGCGAGCCGCCCGCTGAACTCGAACAGGCCGGCGAAGTTCATCGCCATGACGAAAAACAGCAGCACCAGGGCGGCAACGAACGCGGGCGACTGCAGCTGGAAGCCCCACCCCAGCGCCTCGCCGGAGGCCCGCAGCGCGAGCAGCACGCCGGCCACCACGACGAAGCTGGCGATCACCCCGGCAGTGTAGAGGAGGCCGTGCCGGCGCAGCAGCGCACGGTCGCCGCCGGCCTCCATGGCGCCCGCGGCTTTCAGGAACAGCACCGGGAACACGCAGGGCATGAGATTCAGGATCAGCCCGCCCAGCACGGCGAGGCCGAGGGCCGCTAGCAGTCCCGGCGTTCCGGGCGCCGGGGGCAGCCCGGCGGTGGTTCCCACCGCGGCCACGGGCGCGCCGGGCAGCGCGGTGAACATCAGCCCCGTCTCGCCGCGTGCGAGCAGGAACTCGAAGCGCTCCGGGGCCGAATAGAAGTAATCGCTCTTCGGCAACACCAGCGCGGGGCCGGCGTCGGTCTCCAGCCAGCGCGGTTCGACGGAGTTCGAGGTGACCTGCGGCGTGGCCGGGAAATAGGTCCAGCCGGCGTCGGGCGCCGGGTCGAGCCCGGCCGGCAGGCGCAGCTCGACGGTCTCGGCCGTGAAGCTGACCGTCGCGCCGGCGGCGACGGGCACAGGCTGCCGGCGCTCCGCGGCGGCGAAGACCTCCGCCCAGCGCGAGTCCGCCGCGGCGCTGTCCGCCACCGGCAGCCGCAGGGTGTAGCGGCCTTCGCCCGGGAGACATTCCACGCGGCAGATCAGCCAGTCCGCGCTCGCCTCGATGAGCAGCTCTTCCGCGGCAAAGTCCGCCGGCACGTTGACGTCGAGGGGCAGAACCAGCGTGCCGCTGTAGCCGAAATTCACCAGGGGCGGGACCGGCAGCCGCTCGGGGACGGGCCACTGGATCTCGCCGGGGCTGAAACCAGGCGGCAGTTCGAGCATGATCCGCGTAGGCAGGCCGGAGTCGCCCGGATTGAGCCAGTAGGTGTGCCACTCCGGGTCGTGCTGCAGCCACAGGCCGAGGCGCAGCGTGGTTCCCGGCACGGCGGCAGTCTGCGCGGCGACCAGCCTCGAGTCGAGGTGATCGGTGCGCAGCGCGGGCGCTTCCGCGGCCTTTGGCGCCGGCGAAACAAGTGCCAGCAGCAGGATCAGCAGCAGTCCGGGCAGTCGCATGTCGCTCGCGTTTAGCGGGGAACCGGCATGGGATTGTACGACCGGTCGCGCTGTCGCGGGTTCCGGGCGACGGGTCCGGCTGCCCTATACTGCCTGCTCGAGCTGCTCGGTGGAGGACGCATGGAAGAGGTTGGCGGCGGCCTGTTGTCGGCCCTGCTGCTTGGCGGCCACATGCTGCTGGTGGCCGGCCTGGCTGTGCGGATCCTGGCGCGGAAGCTGCCTGTGGGCAGCACGCTGGCCTGGCTGATCGTGATGTTCGTCCTGCCGGTCTTCGGTCCGGCGCTGTACCTCTTCATCGGCGAGAACCGCCTCGGCAACAAGCGGGCGAAGCGCTGGACGGAAATCCACGATCTCTACCGGGGCTGGCAGGGGCGCCTGAAAACCCGCTCCGACATCCACTGGGGCCGGCTGCATCCGCGCGCCCGAGCGCTGGCCAGTCACGGCGAATCCATCACCGGCTTTGTCGCGCTCCAGGGACATGCGCTGGAGCTGCTCGAAGGGTGGGACGCTTTCGTCGACACGCTGGTGGCGGACATCGACGCGGCGCGCAGCTCCTGTCACCTCGAGTTCTACATCTGGGAATCGGCCGGCCGGGCCGCCGAGGTCGAGGCCGCGCTGGCGCGGGCCGCGCAGCGCGGCGTGACCTGCCGGGTGCTGGTCGACGACGTCGGCGCCAGCCGTTTCCTGCGCAGCGGTAGCGCCCGGCAGCTGCGCGCAGACGGGGTGCAGGTCGTGCGCCAGTTGCCGGTCGGCCTGCTGCGCATGCTGTTCGTGCGCATGGACCTGCGCAACCACCGCAAGATCGTGGTGATCGACGGCGAGATCGGCTACACCGGCAGCATGAACCTGGTGGACCCGGCGCATTTCAAGTCCAACGCCGGGGTGGGCCGGTGGGTGGACGCGATGGTCCGCCTGCGCGGCCCGGCGGTCGAGGTGCTGAACGGCACCTTCCTCGAGGACTGGGAGCTGGAGACGGACGAGGGCATGGACATCCTCGAAACGGCGGACCTGAAGGCCGTGCACGAGGAAGGGGACACCGTGGTGCAGGTGGTGCCCTCCGGCCCGGGCCTGAACCGCGCCTCCATCCACCAGTTGCTGCTGTCCCTGCTGTACTCGGCGGAGCGCGAGCTCGTGCTGACCACGCCCTACTTTGTGCCGGACGAATCGATCATGACGGCGTTGGTCTCGGCGGCGCGCCGCGGGGTCGAGGTGACGCTGAACGTGCCGGAGAAGCTCGACTCGATCCTGGCGCGCTTCGCGGGCGAGGCCTGCTATTCCGAGCTGCTGGCCGCCGGCGTGCGGGTGGCGCGCTACGAGCCGGACCTGCTGCACACCAAGGCGATCACTGTGGATGGGCGCATGGCAGTGCTCGGCTCGGTCAACATCGACATGCGGAGCCTGTGGCTGAACTTCGAGATCTCGCTGTTCATCTACGACCGGGGCTGCGTCAGCCGTATTCGCGAGCTGCAGGCGCGCTACCTGCACGACTCGGTGCTGCTGCAGCCGCACGCCTGGTCAAGACGCCCGCTCTCGGGCCGCGTGGCCGAGGGCGTGCTGCGCCTGATGGGGCCGCTGCTGTGAGTCACTCCCGGAGCCACTGCTAGAATCTGCCGCCATGGACAAAGCCGACCTGCTCCACCAGTTGAAGCTCGACCGCGGAGACCCGCCGTCGGAGGCAGGAGGCAATGGGTGGTGGATAGTCGCTGCGCTGTTGGTCGTGGCGCTCGCCGCCGCCGCCAGCTATTTCTGGTTCTTCGCCAGGGAAGAGGCTGTCCCCGTGCAAGTTGCGGCGGTGCGGGCGCCGCAGGCCGAGGCCGCCCGCTCGGTGCTGGACGCAACCGGCTACGTGACCGCCCGCCGCATCGCCACCGTCTCGGCCCAGGTCACCGGCCAGGTGGAGACGGTATTGATCGAGGAGGGCATGGAGGTCGCCGAGGGGCAGGTCCTGGCGACGATCGACGATACGGAATGGCGTGCCCAGGTGGCGCTCGCCGAAGCCCAGCTCGAGTCCGCCCGCTCCCAGCTGGCGGAAATCCGCGCCCAGCTGGCCCAGGCGCGCCGCGACCTGGCGCGGCAGGAGGAGCTGGTCGAGCGCGGGCTCGCCTCCCAGGCGGCCGTGGATACGGCGGCCACCAACGTGCAAGCGCTGGCCGCACGCCTCGAGAGCGCCACGACCAACGTGGAAGTGGCGCAGCGCTCCCTGGACGTGACCCGGGTGCGGCTGGACAACACCGTGATCCGCGCGCCCTTCGCCGGCATAGTCACGGTCAAGGCGGCGCAGCCGGGCGAAATGATTTCGCCCGTCTCTGCGGGCGGCGGTTTCACGCGCACCGGCATCGGGACCATCGTGGACATGGACTCGCTGGAGGTGCAGGTGGACGTCAACGAGTCCTTCATCCAGCGGGTGCATCCCGGTCAGCGGGTCGAGGCGATCCTGAATGCCTATCCGGACTGGCGGATTCCCGCCGAGGTGATCGCCATCATCCCCACTGCGGACCGCAGCCGCGCCACGGTGCGCGTCCGGGTGGCGCTGCTGGAGAAGGATCCGCGGATCGTCCCCGACATGGGCGTGCGCGTCGCCTTCCTGTCCCAGGCCGCCGAGGCGGACGCGGCGGATACGGCGCCGGCGCCACCGCTGCTGGTGCCGGACGCGGCCGTGCAGGAGGAAGGGGGTGCCACCCATGTTTTCGTGCTCCAGGGCGAGCGGGTCGCGCGCCGGGCGGTGGAGGTCGGCGCGGAACAGGGCGGTTTCCGCCCGGTGCTTGAAGGGCTGCGCAGCGGCGAGCGCGTGGTGCTCAGCCCGCCCGCGGACCTCGCGGACGGGGCGACGGTAAGGGCCGAGCAGACAGGCAGGTAGCAACATGAGCGAAATGATCCAGATCCGTGGCCTTAGCAAGGTCTACACGCGCGGGAAGCAGAAGGTGGAGGCCCTGCATTCCGTAGACCTCGACATAGACCGCGGCGACTTCGTCGCGCTGATGGGGCCCTCCGGCTCGGGCAAGA
>JASFEC010000070.1:0-9787 GCA_050125045.1 Gammaproteobacteria bacterium
TTCATTCTGGAGCGGGTGATGGGAATCGAACCCACGTCATCAGCTTGGGAAGCTGAGGTTCTACCATTGAACTACACCCGCCTAGCGTAGCGCTCGCGATTCTACTGCGTCTGATGCCCGGGCACCAAGCACTTCGGGCGGGCCCGCCGAGAATCTTGAGCGCCGTGGAGTATGATGCGGCCGTGTCGGTATAGCTCTTGGGGAGAATCATCATGCTTCGCTTAAACTTGTTCCGCGTATGCGCTGCGCTCGTGCTGGGCGCGGTGCTCGCCTCATCCGCCCTGGCCAACCCGTCCAACAAGTGGCGGCTCCAGTTCAGCGGGGGCGCCGAGTCAGACGGCATGATCGTTTTGCAGATCACACCAGTCGGCGGTGAGCCAATGACGGTCGAAGTCGCCATCGAGAAAGGCACCGGCGAGAACGCCGTGGCCAAGGCAGTCGTCGAGGCCTGTCGCGACCAGCTGCCTGAGGACGGCTTCCACGTCGAGCGGGACGACGGCGAGGACGTGCTGATCAAGAAGCGGCATGGCGCGGCCAACTTCGACGTCGAGATCGTCAGCAATACCGTGAAGGACGTGCGCATCAATCCCGACCGGGAGTAGCGCCGCAGCCAGGGGGACCTGCAAAGGCGTCGACAGGTTCCCGGATCCCGCGTGGTTATGGGGCGGTCTTTGCGCTAGCATCCCCGCACTCAACGGGGAACAGAGGGCTGCCGCCCGCCGTGCTGACCAAGAGCCTCATCGGTGCCGCGCTGATTGCGCTTACGGTGACGATCCATGCGGTCGGCACCACGATGTGGGTTCGTTCGGTACAGCGGCGCTTCGTGGGCCATGATTCGCACTGGCGGCTCGGGCAGTCGGTCGGCCTGCTGATCGCCACCGGCTTGCTCCTCGTGGCGCTGCACGCGGCCCAGATCATCATCTGGGGGCTGGCCTACATCCTGGTCTCGCCACCCGACACTTTCGCCTCGGCGGCCGAAGCGATCTATTTTTCCTTCGTCACCTTCACGACCCTGGGCTATGGCGACATCACGCTCGAGGGTGACGGCCGCATGCTGAGCGGAATCGAAGCCTTGAACGGGATTCTGCTGGTTGGCTGGAGCACCGCCGTGCTGTTCGCGATCGTACAGCGCCTGTGGCAGAACATTGGCAATCCCTCGTCGCGCGACTGAAAAAGTCGTTCGGTCACCTTGGGGTCACAAGCAGGAGAGCGACTGATGAGCACTTCGGAAAGGCCCCGCGCCGACAAGACTTTCATGGCCAGCGCCATGGCCTCCTTCATCCAGATCAGCGCCGTCGTCATCCTTGCCTGGTGGTGCTTTTCCATCATCCGCCCCTTTATCGGCGTCGTGCTCTGGGGCGTGATCATTTCGGTCGCCGCCTATCCGCTGCACCAGAACCTCGCGCGGCGGATGGGCGGCCGGGAAAAGCTCTCCGCAGTCATTTTGGTCCTGCTCGGACTGGTCATCATCGTGCTGCCCGCCTGGCTGCTGGCCGGTTCCGCCATGGAGGGATACGCGTTCCTGTCCGAACGCCTGGGGACGGGCAGCCTGAAGGTACCGCCGCCTGACGAGTCCGTGGCCGGGTGGCCGCTCGTCGGTGAGCGGCTCTATGCCCTGTGGGTCGAAGCGGCGGGCAACCTCTCCGAAACCCTCAATCACTACGGCCCGCAACTACGCTCGATCGGGATGTCGGCGGTCGGCTTCGCCGGGGGCCTGACGCTCGGGATTCTCCAGTTCATCCTGGCCACGATCGTCGGCGGCGCCCTGCTGACCTCCGCCGATAGCGGCTACCGCATGTCGCACAAGGTCGCCAATCGCCTGGCGGGTTCCGAGCGTGGCGCGAAGCTCGCTGACCTCTCGATCGGCACGATCCGCAGCGTCGTCAAGGGCGTGCTGGGGGTCGCCGTAATTCAGGCGCTGCTGGCAGCCATTGGCCTCGTCATCATCGGAGTCCCCGGGGCCGGCCTGCTGGCGGGCGCCGTGCTGGTGCTGGCCATCGTCCAGCTGCCGCCATGGCTCGTCCTCCTGCCGGTCGCGATCTGGTACTACTCGGTAGCGGCAGCGATTCCGGCCACCATCTTCCTGGTCTACGCCATCGTCGTCAGCCTCAGTGACGCCGTGCTGAAGCCCATGCTGTTAGGCCGTGGCCTCGAGACGCCGATGCTGGTCATCCTGTTCGGCGCCATCGGCGGTGCGCTCACCGGGGGCATCATCGGCCTGTTCGTCGGCGCCGTCGTGCTGGCCCTGGGCTATGAGCTTTTCACGACCTGGGCGGAGCCCGAAGAAGCCGAGCATGCCCCCGAGCCCGGGAGCGGACAGCCGCAGGACGCCTGACAAAGCCGGAGCAGAAGAAGTGCGCTACCTGGGCCTATCGCTTCTCATCATGGCCGCCGGCTGCACGCCGGTGGGTCCTGATTTTGCGCGTCCCGAGGTGGAAACAAACCCGGAGTGGCTGGAGGCCGAACTGTCCGCCTTCGACACCGACATGGCAGAGCTCGCGGGATGGTGGCAACAGCTGGGGGACCCGGTGCTCGACGCGCTCATCAGCCGGGCCTTAGCGCAGAACAACAACCTCGAGATCGCCGGGCTCCGGGTGCTCGAGGCCCAGGCCAGCCTGAACATCGTTCGGGGCAACGTCTATCCCCAGGGCCAGGCGGCGGTCGGCGACGCCAGCGCGCTCAGGGCGAGCGAAAACAATGCCAACACGGCCGCCGGCGACCTGGAGTTCACGCAGTTCAACGTCGGCGCGAGCATCTCCTGGGAGATCGATTTCTGGGGCCGCTTCCGTCGCGGCATCGAGGCCGCCGAGGCAAACCAGCTGGCTGCGCTCGCGGCCTTCGACGAAGCGGCAGTGCTGCTCATCGCCACGGTCGCGGATGTCTACACGCTGATCCGGGCCACGGAAGAGCAGCTGCGGCTGGCGCGGGAGAGTGCTGCGATCCAGCAACGGAGCTACGAGATCGTAGATCTCCTGTTCCGCCGGGGTGACAGTTCGGAGCTGGACACGCTCCAGGCGAAGACGCTCCTGCTCAGCACCCAGGCCGTGATCCCCGGACTGGAGGCGTCGCTGCAGCAGGCGAAGAACGCGATGAGCGCCCTGCTCGGGATGATGCCGTCCGACATCGACGGGCTGCTTGGGGGCGAGGCGCGGAGCCTGCCCACGCTCCCGGCGGAAATCCAGGTGGGTATCCCGGCCGACCTGCTGCGCCAGCGCCCCGATGTGCGCCGGGCGGAGCTGCAGGCGCTGGCGCAGAACGCGCGGGTCGGCGTCGCCACGGCGAATCTCTATCCGAGCTTCAGCCTGCAGGGCTTCCTTGGGCTCTCGGCCTCCGGCAACACCGACACCACCCGTAGCGGTGAGAGCGGTTTCGGCGAGCTGTTCAGCGCCGACAGTCTCACCTATTCCGTCGGGCCGGCTTTCGTCTGGCCGTTCCTGAACTATGGCCGCATCCGGAATGACATCAGGGTCCAGGATGCGCGCCTGCAGCAGGCCCTCGTCGCCTTTCGCGAGTCCGCCATCCAGGCGGCGCGGGAAGTCGAGGACGCCATGACGGCCTTCGCAAGGTCGCGGGAGCAGGACATGATTCTCAGGGACACCGTGGCGGTGGCCGAACGCTCCGCCGAGCTGTCCCTCCTCCGTTACCAGGAGGGCTTCGCCGACTACCAGCGGGTCATCAATGCCCAGCAGGCGCTGTTCAACGCCCAGCAAAGATATGCCGCGAACCGCGGCGCCGTGACCAGCAATTACATCGCCATCTATCGCAGCCTCGGCGGGGGCTGGCAATCGCGCGAACCCCGCCGGTTGATCGACGAGGACACGAGGCGAACGATGATGGAACGAACCGACTGGGGCGACTTGCTGGAAGAGTCGCCGCCGCAGCAAGAGCAGCAGCCATGAGCAAAGACGAAAACCCGACGCCTCCGGCCGACGAGCAGCAGGCGCCCGCCGAGACGGCACCCCCGGCCGCCCCGGACCCGGTACGCAAGTGGACCTTCATCGTACTGGCACTTTGCGTTGTGCTGATGATCTTCTATGTGGTTGCAGACCGGCTGACCCCCTACACCTCCCAGGCGCGCGTCAATGCCTTCGTCGTCCCGGTTCCCGCGGAAGTGTCGGGCACCGTGATCGAGGTGGCGGTCACCAGCAACCAGATGGTCTCGGCGGGCGACGTGCTGTTCCGCGTCGATCCGGAGCGCTACGAGCTGGCAGTCGAGACGGCGCGGGTCAACCTGCAGACGGCGCGCCAGGCCACCGGGGCATCCGCCGCCAACGTCGACGCAGCGACCGCCCAGGTCGCCGCCGCGCTCGCCCAGCTGGAGCGCGCCGAGAAAGACACCAGCCGCCTGCGGCGCATCAAGAACGAGGACCCCGGCGCGGTCTCCGACCGGCGGCTGGAAATGTCGGAGGCAAGCCTCAAGGTCGCCCAGAGCCAGCTGGTTGCCGCGAGGGCAAACCTGGAACGCGCGCGCCAGGACCTCGGCGAGACCGGCGACGACAACACGCGAATTCTCCAGGCCCAGACGGCGCTGGCGCAGGCCGAGCTGGACCTGGCTCGGACTACTGTGGTCGCGCCCAGCGACGGCATCGTGACCGAAGTGCGCGTCGACCGCGGCAACTTCGCTCAGGCGGGCGCTCCGCTCATGACCTTTTTGGCCACGGACGATGTGTGGGTACAGGCAGATTTCACTGAGAACAACCTCGGCCATATCCGGCAGGGCGCTCCCGTGGAGATCGTTTTTGACTCCTTGCCCGGCAAAGTGGTCAAGGGCACAGTGCGGACCACCGGCTTCGGCGTGCAGGTCGACTCGGCGCCGCTTGGCAGTCTGCCGCAGATCGACAACGACCGGCAGTGGCTGCGCGACGCCCAGCGCTTCTCCGTGCTGGTCGACTTCGAGCTGCCCGGTGCCCGTGACCGGCTCGGGATGCGGATCGGGGCCCAGGCCTCAGTCATCGTGTACACCGGCGAGAATCCTGTCTTCAACACGCTCGCCTGGCTCAGGATGCGCCTGGTGAGCCTGCTCACCTATGTCTACTGAGGCAGTCGCACCCAGGGACGCAGGGCTGGACCTCGCCAGCGTCCGGATCGCCCGCCTCGCCTTCGGCACCGCAGCCTGCCTCTGCTTCGCCGAGGCGGTGGCCTGGAACCTGTCGTTTATCGCGCCGGTCATGGCGCTGTTCTTGCTCGCGCTGCCGACCCCGGCGCCGTCGCTCAAGAGCGGCATCGGCCTTATCGCGGCAGTGGTGGTGGCGTTCCTGGTCGGGCTCATGCTCCTGCCGCGAATGCTGCACCAGCCGCTGGTCGGCTTCCTGTTGCTTGGCCTGTTCCTGTTCTGGAGTTTCTATATCCCGGCGCGGGGTGGTTCCCCGCTGGTTGGCGCGCTGCTGACCCTCGGGCTCGCGTTCAGCACGGCCATCGGGACCGTAAGCATCGGCTTGCTCCTGCTCGTCGTTAAAGGCGTGATCCTCGGCGCCGTGGTCGGAGTGCTCTTCGTCTGGATCGCGCATGCCGCGCTGCCGGACAGCCTCGCGCGCCCGGTGGCGCCGGGACCGCATCAGCTGCCCGCGCCCGCCGGGCCGCCCGACCTGGCCAATGCTCGCTGGGGCGCATTCCGTGCGCTCATGATCGTGCTGCCGATCGGGCTCTGGTTCCTGCTGTCCGGCGCAAGCTTTGCCTACGCCCCTGTCATGGTCAAAGTCGCTACCATGGGCCAGCAGGCGACCCGGTCGGGTACGCGGGACGCAGCGCGCTCCCTGATCATGTCGACCATCATCGGCGGCGTGGGCGCGATCATCGGCTGGCAGGTGCTCCGGATTGCGCCGACCCTGCCCGTGTACACGCTGGTTGTCGGCCTGGCGGGACTGGTCGCCGGCCGACATATATTCCGCGGGGCTGGCCCGGCGCCGGACGCGGCGACCTGGTCCTACGGCTACCTGACCATGCTCGTCATCCTGGCGCCGGCAGTCATGGACACGGCGTTCGGCGCAGCTGCGGGCGTGGCCTTCCTGGATCGACTGTGGATGTTCCTGCTCGCCACGCTCTACGGCGCGGCGGCCGTCTTCCTGGTGGACGCCCTGCGGCCGCGGCGGCGGCCGGCGCACTGAGCCCGGCGGGCCAGTGCCGGATACCAGTGAGCACATGCGCGTGGCCTTGCCGTCGGGCGATGCTATCCTCGACACGGCGTGCCCGCGGCGGAGAGACCAGCTATGGCCGAGGAAATTCCCGGCGTTGCGCTCACAGAGACGATAAAAAACAGGCAGCGACTTTTCGTTCGCTACCTGACGGCGATCCTGATCGACCTCATGGTGCTCAACCTCTTCGTCGAGTACTGGGACCTGGTCGTCATCGAGTCGTTCACGATCTCGGTGTTCGCAGCCATCCTGCTGCAGGTGCTCATGAGGGCGACGATCGCCGTGGAGCACCGGGTCGCGGCCTACTTCAACTCCAAGTCCGGCGGCCTGGCCCGCTTCCTGCGGTTTTTCTGCGCCTGGCTGGTGCTGTTCGGCTCGAAGTTCGTCATGCTCGGGGCCATCGACCTGGCGTTCGGCGCAGAGGTTGAATTCTCCGGCCCGGCGCATGGCGTGGTCGCCTTTATCGTTGTCGTCGTGGTGATGCTCGCTGCCGAGGAGATCGCCGTGCGGATCTACCGGCGGCTGGGGCGGGATGACTGAAACCGGGTCCGCCAGAGTCGCCTCGCACGCCAAAATTGGCGACAATGAGATTTTCCGCAAGCTGTCGCCAGTGAGGGCCCCGACATGACCACCTTCGACCAGCAGAAAGCCAAGTTCCAGACCCAGTCCGGCTTCATCGCCGCGCTGGACCAGAGCGGCGGCAGCACGCCCAAGGCCCTTCGGCTGTATGGCGTCCCGGAGACGGCCTACAGCAACGACGAAGAGATGATGGACCTCATCCACGAGATGCGGACCCGGATCATCACCAGCCCGGCCTTCAATGGCGATCGCATCCTGGCCGCCATCCTGTTCGAAGCCACCATGGACCGCGAGATCAAGGGCACCCCGACCGCCGAGTACCTCTGGGAAGCCAAGAAGGTGGTGCCGATCCTCAAGGTGGACAAGGGACTCGCCGACGAGGCGGATGGCGTGCAGCTCATGAAGCCGATGCCGGCGCTGGACGAGCTGCTGGCGCGGGCGAAGGCCAAGGGCATCTTCGGCACGAAGATGCGCTCGGTGATCAAGCAGGCGAGCCCGGGCGGGATCAAGGCGATCGTGGACCAGCAGTTCGAGATCGGCCGCCGCATCGTTGCCGCCGGCCTGGTCCCGATCATCGAGCCCGAGGTGGATATCCACTGCCCCGACAAGGCCGCGGCGGAGGACCTGCTCAAGGCCGAAATCATCAAGCAGCTCGACGCCCTGCCGGAGGGCGAGATGGTGATGCTCAAGCTCACCCTGCCCGAGAAGGACGATCTCTACGCGGACTGCATCGACCATTCGCGCGTGCTCAAGGTCGTGGCGTTGTCGGGCGGGTACTCCCGCGAGGAAGCCAACGAGCGACTGACCCGCCAGCACGGGATGGTGGCGAGCTTCTCGCGCGCCCTGACCGAGGGGCTGTCCGCCCAGCAGAGCGACGACGAGTTCAACGCCATGTTGGACGCCTCGATCGAGAGCATCTACCAGGCCTCGAAGACCTGATCGGCCATACTGCGCGGGCCGGCAGCCCGCCGCCGCCGATGTACGCGAGATGCCCCCCGCAGTGCGGGGGGCGTCTCGCATGGGGCGGCGTGTTATTCGTCCGCGGGCGGGGGCTTGAAGCCCTCCAACGACCGATACGCGAAGAAGGAGTACACGACCGGGATCAGCGCGGCCGCGATGATGATGACCATCAGCGCGATCTCGCTGGCGCCCAAAAGTCCCATCAAGACCAGCGCCACACCCGCGGCGACCATCGTCCAGCCCCCCAGGCGGTGAGTGCGCCGCCAGACCTCGTCGGAGGCCAGCGTCCATGGCGTGCGGATGCCGAGAAAGAAGTTGCGGGTGGTCTTGCCGAGGTAGTTCCCGAGAGTGACGAGCAGCAGGCCCACGCCGACCAGCACCGGCCGCCCCATGTCCGCACCCCACCACGCCAGCGCATGGCCGAGCACCGCCACGTGGATGAACAGCAGGAAGGCGATGAGGGCCAGCTGGATGCGGTTCCAGATCGGCATGAAAGGCTCCACGCGCCAGCCCGTGGGGGAAACTTTCGGCAGGCCCCACAGCAACAGCCACGTCAGCAGCATCGCGCCGGGGAGCATGAGCGCGGCCGTGAACCGGTCCGACCAGTCGTCGGGCTCGCCGGCCAGGTTGAAGTGCGTAGCGACCTGCTGCGGCAATTCGCCGTACACGAAGGCGGTGAAGCCAAGCGCCAGCAGGCACAGCACCAGGGATATCAACTGGGTCGGTCGGCTGCTCATTGCTTCTTCCTCTCGGGCTTGAACAGGTCGGCCATCATCCGGGCCAGGTCTTCGAACACCGAGGTGTTCAGCGAATAGACGACATGCTGGCCACGGCGCTCCGAGCGCACCAGGCCCGCAGCCTTCAGCACGTTGAAGTGATGCGACAGCGTCGCCTTGGCCTGGGGAAACTCCTCGGCCAGCTCGCCGGCGGTCGCCGGTCCGCGCTGCAGGCGCTTCAGCACCTCGCGGCGGGTCGGGTCGGCCAGGGCCTTGAACAGCGAGTCGGACACGAGTCCGCCTGTAGTTAGATGTTTCGACAAATATCTAAATACTATGGGCGGCAAGAAGATGCAAGCCCTCGCGTTGTCGAGCCGGGGAAGAGGCGCGCCGACCGGCGGCCGCTCAGTCGGGCGGCCGCGCCTCGAGGTCGTACTCGTCAGCGCCAGTGATCTCGACCTCGACCATGTCGCCGGGCTCGAGCTCGCCGCCGCCAATGAGCTTCACGCGGCCGTCGATCTCCGGCGCCTCGCGGCGGGTGCGTCCATAAGCGACGTCCTCGTCGGGATCCACTTCGTCGACCAGCACGTCCTCGATGTCGCCGATGCGCGCCGCGAGCTTCGCCGCGCTGATGCGTGCCGCGACCTCCATGAAGCGCTGCCAGCGCTCCTCCTTCACTTCCTCCGGCACCGGCGGCGCGACATCGTTGGCGGTCGCGCCTTCCACCGGCGAGTAGCGGAAGCAGCCGACGCGGTCGAGCTGTGCTTCCTCGAGCCACTCCAGCAGGGTCTCGAACTCGGCCTCGGTCTCGCCGGGGAAGCCGACGATGAAGGTGCTGCGGATGGCCAGCTGCGGGCAGGTGTCGCGCCAGCGCCGGATGCGCTGCAGCGTGTTCTCCGCCGCGGCCGGCCGGCGCATGCGCTTGAGCACGCTCGGGCTGGCGTGCTGGAAAGGGATGTCCAGGTAAGGCAGGACACGACCCTCGGCCATCAGCTCAATGACGCGGTCCACGTGCGGGTAGGGATAGACGTAATGCAGCCGCACCCAGGCGCCGAGTTCGCCGAGCCCCCGCGCCAGGTCGAGGAAACGGGTCTGGTAGCGCTCGCCGCGCCAGGTGTCGGGTAGGTACTTCAGGTCAGAGCCGTAGGCGCTGGTGTCCTGCGAGATCACCAGCAACTCCTGCACGCCGGCGCGCACCAGCCCCTCCGCCTCGCGCAGCACCTCACCGATGCGGCGGCTGGCGAGGCGGCCGCGCAGCGCGGGGATGATGCAGAAGCTGCACTTGTTGTTGCAGCCCTCGGAGATCTTCAGATAGGCGTAGTGGCGCGGGGTGAGGCGGATGCCCTGCGGCGGCACCAGGTCGGTGAAAGGATCGTGGGCCGGCGGCAGGTGCTCGTGGAC